>JBJEDD010000062.1:0-3459 GCA_051871715.1 Muribaculaceae bacterium
AGCGCCGCCGCCCCGCTCACCGTGGCTGAAGAGCCGGCTCGCACCATTGCCACCATCGACAGCGAGGCAGCCATCAGTGGTGACAATCGCCTGATAATCAGCGATGCTATGGGCAATACAGTGTTCAGCGCCACCAACATCACCCTCCCCTACGAGTGGAACCTCAAGGACAATGCCGGCAACACCGTTGCCGACGGTCGCTACCAAGCCTCGATACTCTCGACCTCGGGACGCTCCTACGGCAACACAGCCACCGTGTCGTTCATCGTGCTTAAATAACACATAATGAGCAAGATAGGTGCAGCGATACTGTCAATAATGGCTACTATAGCCATTGCCGGCAGTGCTGTGCCCACGGCTGCCTCGCTAAGCGATGCACCCATCGACTCGCTGATGGGCGTGCTCGACAACGTGATGGAGCGCCGTCAATACTACCTGCAAATCAAGGAAGAGCGTCTGTCTCGGCTACGCGATGCCGTCGACACCACTCACACCGCCGACCAGCGCTTTGAGGCACTGGGACGGCTCTACGACGAATACTTGTCTTATGCCGCTGACTCAGCCATCGCCATCGCCGCCGAGCGCGAGGCTGTCGGACTGAGCAACAACTCGCACGAGCAATATATCAACGGGCGCCTCAACACCGCCAATGTGCTGAGTATGACCGGCTCATATACCGAGGCACTCGACATCTTGCGCGATATCACATTGGTCGACCTGCCCGACTACCTCTACCCCTACTACTTCCACATCAAGCGCACCACCTACGGCAATATGGCAGACTATGCGGTGCGCGAGAGCGACCGTCGGCACTACCGCTATCTCACAGCATGCTATCGCGACTCGTTGCTGACGGTCAACGACCGCACCACGAGCACATGGTCGCTCATCAAGGGCGATATGTACAATGCCACAGGCCAGAGCGAGCAAGCCATCGCAACGCTCAACGCCTACATATCCAATCACCCAATGAGCGAGCACGAGGAGGCAATATTTGCCTACACCCTTGCCGAGGCATACCGCCTCACCGGCGACGAAGCCAATTACAAGCGCTACCTGCTCATCTCAGCCATCGATGACCTGCGCTCGGGAGTGCGCGAGTACGTATCCCCTCGCCAACTCGCCGTAATATTATATAATGAGGGAGACTTGGAGCGAGCCTATCACTTACTGCGACTATGCCTCGACGATGCCACCTCGAGTGGCTCGCGCCTGCGCATCTTCGAGATTAACGAGACATTCCCTCTAATCAACGAGATGTATATCTCGACCATCCGCGACCAGCAACGCCTTCAGCGCAATATGCTGTGGCTCATAGCCTTATTGGTAGTATTCCTTGCCGCGGCGCTCTTCTGGGTATACAAGCAGATGCGCCATGCTCGCCGTATCAACGCACAAGTCGCTGATGCCAATACCAACCTGCGCCACCTCAACGAGCAACTCCACGAGGCAAATGCCGATATTGCCGAGCACTCGCGCATACGCACCGAGTACATCGGGCGGTATATGGAGCAATGCCTCCACAACATCGATGCCCTCGCCGCCTATCGCAAGCAACTGCGCAAACTCCTTGCCGCAGGCAATATCGACCGCGTGGCTCGCACCCTGGAGAGCGATGCCGTGCTCGATGATGCTTTTGACAACTTTTACAACGACTTCGATAGCACCTTCCTCAAGTTGTTCCCCACCTTTGTGCGCGACTTCAACAATCTGCTTAATCCCGAGGAGCGCATCTATCCCAAACATGAGGGCACGCTCAACACCGAGTTGCGCATCTACGCCCTCATCCGCCTTGGTATCACCGACAGCGCCAAGATAGCCAAATTCCTGCGCTACTCGGTAACGACTATCTACAACTACCGCACCAAGGTGCGCAATCGCGCCGCCGGCGACCGCGCATTATTGGAAGAAGAAGTAGCAAAAATCGGTAGATAACGACTACTTGTTTCACTACCGCAGCCCAGCGCTTGAATATTGACATTCAGGCGCTTAATTATTTTTATACACCTTAACTATCTACTTTTTTAATACTCAAATTCATATTGGGTATTAATTGTTGTTAATTTTGCATCGTATAACCAAAATACAATCAAAAAATCACAACATTTTATTAACTAACCTAAAGTCTAATATGCATCCCCAAAAGTTCAAAAACTCACTGAGGACATTAGCAGCGATAGTTGCATCACTGATGACCACAGCGAGTGTGTATGCAGCCGACATCACAGTCAGCGGCATAGTGACAGATGTGACCGGCGAGCCACTCATCGGCGCGTCGGTAGTAGTGGTGGGACAGACCACCGGTGTAGCCACCGACTTCGATGGCAACTACTCCATCACCGTTGCCGACAACGGCAAGCTCCAATTCTCTTACATCGGATTTGAAAACAAAACCATTGCGGTCGAAGGGCGCAACCACATCGACGTAGTCATGGCTGAGAACACCGCCACACTCAATGAGTTGGTGGTAGTGGGCTACGGACAGATGAAAAAGAGCGACTTGACCGGTGCCGTAGGCTCCATGGGCGCGCGCGATATAAAAGATGTGCCTGTAGCCTCGGTGGGACAAGCCCTGCAGGGTCGTATCTCGGGTGTACAAGTCATCGATGCCGCCAAGCCCGGCGACAATGTCACCATCAAGATACGCGGTATCGGCTCCACCCGCAACTCCGACCCCTTGGTGGTTATCGACGGCGTACCGACCGAGTTGGGTATCAACTCGCTCAATCCCCAAGACATCGAGCGTCTCGATGTGCTCAAGGACGCCTCCGCGACAGCCATCTACGGCTCGCGCGGTGCTAACGGCGTGGTGATGATTACCACACGTCGCGGCTCGGAAGGCACTCCGCGTCTCAACTTCTCGGCAAATATCGCAGTGCAAAGCGCTGCTCGCACCATGGACCTGCTCGACGCAGCCGGCTACGCATCCCTCAACAACGATATGATGCTCAACTCGGGACGCAATGTCAATCCCGAATGGGTTGACCCCTCGTCTCTGGGCAAGGGTACCGACTGGATGGACGCCCTGCTCACCACCGGCGTGATGCAGAACTACAATATCTCATACTCGGGTGGCACCGACAAGGCTCACTACTACTTCTCGGCAGGCTTCCTTGACCAAACCGGCATCGTTGAGAACGTTGATTATCGCCGCTTTACCTTCCAGAGCAACAACGATGCACGCCTCACCTCGTGGCTCAAGGTGTCGAACAACCTACTGTTCTCCACCGACCGCAAACGCTCGGGACGCTACAATATGACCTCGACGATGCGTGCCCTGCCCACCTTCTCCATCAAGGACGAAGACGGCAACTGGACCGGTCCCGAGGGCAATGCCGAGTGGTATGGCTCGACTCGCAACCCCATCGGCGAAAACGAGGTGTATCGCTCGACTACCAACGGCTACAACCTCTTGGCTAATATCTCTGCCGACATCTACTTCACCAACTGGTTGCAATT
>JBJEDD010000063.1:0-3451 GCA_051871715.1 Muribaculaceae bacterium
TCCACAAATATTCACCTTCAGGACCTCCCACAGGTTGATTCGCCAAGCGTACACCAATTACTATATTTGCCGTCCCGGTAAAGTCGGGATTATGAAGTTTGAAATATAGATATTCGTCATCTCCATCGCCTTGGGCAGTTGCCGTATAATGGTTGTAACTGCCGGTTGCCTCTGAAAAAGAACTCTCGCCGAAATCTATCATACGCTCATTACGGTCTTGCCAAATCACGTCAGCAGCATACGCTACACCACCGGTCAGTGGCTTCACACCAGCCTCGTTTTGCCAGAAAGTATTGATGCGGAAACTGATAGGAATGGCAAAGAGGTTGACATCCTTTCGGTTACTGGTTTTAATGGGGTTGATAAGATAGCAATTGGAATCTTCGAGCCACTGGCATGTGACATCGTCGTAGGAGAAGATGTAGGTCACCGATGTTCCTGCTTCCCAGTTCTGCTTGAGCGACGCTGTGACGATTGTGCCGTTGTCAAAGAGCACCTTGACACGGGCATCGCGCCCGGCAGCACCAAGGTCCTGCGGTAGCATCATGAAGTAGTATTCGCTTCCACCTTCGTCGGGCACATACACCTCACCCTCTCCGCTCTCGCCGATGAGTTGAGAGCCTACAAATCGGTATCTGAAAATACCCTCGGGGTTCTCGTCAGAGAACTTCACGTCTTGCCACGTCATGGTGCTGAGGTCAAATGTAGCATTGTCATAGATACCCGTAAATTCCAAGCGAATGATGGGACGATCTATATGGCGGGTCTTTACTCGCACTGAGGTCATGCGGTGCTTGAAAGCAAGGTCCACAGGCTTGCGATCGTTATTGGCACTTTGAGCCGTCACAATATCCTTCTGAGCCGTAGGGTCTACGGGCACCGTATACTTTAGTGTGGGCAACAAATTTGCGCCCTCGTAAGTTGCCGAAGTAAAATCGCTGAGGCGGTAGGCATAAAACGCTGTATTGTACTGCTCAATATCGGGCCAATACCTCAGTGGGCTATATGTCCATGCCGAGCCGTTATAGTTGACGGCAGTCTCGCGCATCAACAATTGCTTGTTGCCCGTAGCCTTGTTTTCAACAACAGCATTTACCTCAAAACCGCTCGACTTCAACACATCGAGTGTGGTGACTGTGGCTCGCGAGCCTTGCTCGTCGCCGAAGCCGTTGCGCTCAATGACTGTGTGCAGGGTGTAGTCGCTGCCCTCGATATTCTCGCGGGTGTGCACTGCATTGCCAGCCGCCTTGTTGACCGAACGCCCTGCCCCCATTACCTGCCAACTGGCAGGTGTCACCGCGAAGGATACCACATCGTCGAGGCTATCGCCACCACGGTAGTCGCTATCGCTGCACGACGTTGCAAGCACCATGGCTGACAACACCGCCAAGCAATTGATTTTTCGGCAATTATTCATTCTTTTCTTTTCAAATTGTAGCTATGAGGGGAACATTTAACCCCTCATAGCTTTGTTATAAGGGTTAATTGTGGATTAATCCATATCTACATCATGCTCGCCACCGAGTTTGAAGTCGTCGACGGTAACATCAAATGTGATGGGCACGAGGACGGGGTCACCTTTAGGGTCATAGCCGGCGGTGCCGTCACCGAAGGTGAAGGTGTAGACATACTTCTTGCCCTGAGCCCAGTTAACTGCAACGGGGATATAGATGAGTGCGTAGTCCGAAGCAGAGCCATACAAGTAAACATCATCGGCTTGCACACCTGCAGCGGCGTCGCGGACGTTGCGGATCTTGCAAGAGAGTACGAAGTAGGTGTTTGCAAGGTCATCGGTAGGCTTGGTAACTGACGAGGGATTCCATGCAGTAGTAGTTTGGGGAAGGAGGAGCAGAGCGAGGCTGCTGAATTCCTTAGAAGGGTCATTCTCCGAGGTCAGGTGAACGGGGTTGCCATCACCTTTAACAGCCTTGTTAGTAAAGGATACAGGGAAAGTGGTAAGGGTCGACCAGTTGCTCCAAGTACCTTGGTTCTCGATAGTAGCATCGCCTGTTGAGCCGTGGTCTACATAGGGAGTAGTAGTGTCGGCTGTGGGGAAAGCGAAGTCAGCCTTCGAGTTAACGTTTACGATAGACACGGCACCGATTTCTACAAAGAGGTTTTGGTTGGTGTTCTTTGCCTTGTAGACAATCTGCGAGAGGGCATGGCGGAAATTGAGAGGAACTTGTGTGCCGGCAGACTTTGCTTGGGTCTTGCGAGCATAGATAAAGTCAAGTTGGTTTGCAACATCAGTGGGCACGGTGAAGCCGGTGAGGGTCGATGCGCCGGTGGGGTTGAAAGCGAAATTACCGTTTTCATTCTCATAGGCAACAAAGGTCACGTCACCGGTTGAGGGCCAGTAGCGATTGCCGGACTTGTTAACCCACTTGCCTCCTTCAAATTTGATTTGGTCACCGGCAATATACTGCTTGCTGTTGTACGAAGCCCATACATTGAACTCGCCGGGGAGGTTGTTGTTGCAATACACGTCGGCGGCACGCGAGGTGTTGTTTGTTGCAACGGAGAATGCGATTTCGTTGCCGCTGTTGTTCAGGTCGAGAGTGTTCTCGCTTGAGCAGGATGCTAATGCCAGCATTGCGGCTGCTCCAAAGAATAATTTCTTCATTTGCATTTAGTTTTTAATAATTAAAAATATTAATAATTACATTGTAATTTCTACATTAATTTCATCCCAATCGTCTACCGAGGGATTGAAGCCGTGACCATTCTCGATGGGCTGAGGCAATTCAAGTCCGCCGGAGATGACGATATGCACATGGTATCGGTCGGGTGATTGGTGCACCTGGGTGGTGACATCGAAGCGTTGCGTATTGGGTCCGAAGGCATACTTGCTACCATCGTCCATCACCACATAGAGCACCATGCGGTGGGTGTACAGGCTCACGAGGTCGCAGCCGAAGGTGTAGAAGTGCCCCACGATGGTGGTGTCGTCGCCCTTGAGAGCATCGAAAGGGATGGTGACCGGCTCGCTGTCGAGATACTCGTCGTGGATACGCAGTCGGCTCGACATACCGCTGATAGTGGCGCACATACTCGTCACATGGCGCAGGTTGGTCACATCCAATATCTCGTAGGTGTATTCGCAGGTTAGTTCGTGAGGATAGAGAGTGATGACGTCGCCATCAACGACTACCAACTCATCAACCGCGCAGCCCCACATCATATCGGGGCAAATGAACACGCGCTCGTCCTCGGTGCCATCGGCTCGAGGAGCATAATTGGCAGTGTTGCCGTAGATAGGCTCCAAGACGTTGCCCTCGCGAGTGAAGAAGGTGTGGAGAAGATAGTTGTCAACGCCATAACTCTGGGTACCCTCGGCATCATTGTTATAGGTGATGATGCGATAGGTGCCGTTGCGCAACTCGATGGAGCCACCTTCGGTACCTCGCATATCGTAGCGGTAAGGCACACCGCCCTCGATGGGATAGAAGAA
>JBJEDD010000064.1:0-3448 GCA_051871715.1 Muribaculaceae bacterium
TTAACCTCTACAGTAATTCTCTTGCATAGAGCCTCGGCGCTTGATTTACCGAAGCCTGTCATCGATAACAACATATATGTAATTCTTTTTAACTTACAAAGTTAAGGCTTTTATTTCAATCTCCAATCATCACCTCCCGAAAATCTTTCAGAATATGGCCCACAAAGGGATGCAAAGTTAAACTTTGTTAATTGTAACAACTTTTTTACCCCATTTATATGTTATATAACATAAAAAGCCTAACTTTGCATCAGTTTTTCATGGTATTAGATTTAAGGTAAAAGGATTATTCGTCGTGATGACGGATAATTTTTTTGTACCTATTCGTTTGTACCGCCTATCAGACACATTTTCTCCACCCATACTATTCCTATAACAAGAAAAAATAGCTAATTTTGTACTCGTACCGTCGAGGTACTCAACTTATACCTAAACAACCAAAACAACTATTTAATTATGAAGAAGTTACTTCTTGCTATCGTGGCATTGCTGGCTCTTGTACCCACAGTCCGTGGAGAGGAGTCGTGGCAGTATGTCAATGCGCTGGATTTGCGCGTCATCAACAAAGGCTGGGACAATACTCTGCGTCCCTTCACCCGTATTCCCGCTTATCTCCAAGACAGCGTCCGTCCCGACCTGTGGGAGCGCTCACAGTGTTCCAGCGGCATCGCCATCCGCTTTGCTACCAATTCCAAGGCTATCGGTGTGAAGTATGAATTGCTGTGGAACACTCATCTCATCCACATGGCTGATACCGGATTGAAGGGCACCGACCTATATATTTTCGAGGGCGACTCGGTATGGCGCCATGTCAATACCAACCGCCCCTATGTCAACAACAAGGAGGAAAAAATCGTTGAGTCGACCTATGTGAGCAACCTCGATGGCGAGATGCACGAATACATGGTGTATCTACCTCTGTACGACGGCATCAATGAGATGTGGATCAAGGTGGACTCGGCTGCCGTCATCACTAAAGGACGCCGCGACCTTATCGACGTCAACCGCCGCATCGTTGCCTACGGCACCAGCATCCTGCAAGGTGGTTGCGCCTCGCGCACCGGTATGTGCGGCACCAATATCATCAGCCGCGAACTCAACAGCGAGGTAATCAACATCGGTATCTCGGGCGAAGGCAAGATGGATATGTGCATGGCTCGCGCGATGAATCAAATCAAGGATGTCGACCTCTTCCTCCTCGACCCGGTGCCCAACTGTACCGAGATGATGTGCGACACTCTCACAGTCGACTTCGTGCGCATACTCGCCGATGCCCATCCGAATACACCCATCGTGATGCTCGCCGGTCCCTACTACCCCTACGCAAGATACGACTCGTTCTTTAACAAATATCTGCCTGCAAAGAACGACGCCTTCCGTCGCGGATATGAGAAACTCCGCGAGATGGGCTACAAGAATATCTACTTCATTGAATCAGAAGGTCTTGACGGTGTCGAAGACGATGGCACTGTCGACGGTATCCACCTCACCGACCTCGGCTTCAGACACTATGCCAATCTGCTCACGCCACGCCTGCGTGAAATACTGGGCTGGTAAGCCTTACAGAGATTGCATCTCAACAAGGCGGCGGTAGTGCCCGCCGAGCGCCATCAACTCCTCGTGAGTGCCTCGCTCCACGATCCGCCCCTCGTTCATCACACATATCATATTGGCATTGCGTATCGTCGACAGACGGTGCGCAATGACTATTGTTGTGCGGTTGCGCATTAGGCGCTCCAGGGCTTGTTGGACGAGGACTTCGCTCTCGGTATCGAGCGCCGAGGTAGCCTCATCGAGGATAAGAATGGGGGGATTCTTGAGGATGGCTCTCGCGATGGATATGCGCTGGCGCTGACCGCCCGAGAGGCGACAGCCACGGTCACCGATATTGGTGTCGTAGCCGTTCTCGGTCTCGATGATGAAATCGTGAGCATTGGCGATGCGGGCGGCGGCTTCGACCTCCTCATCGGTGGCATTGTCAACGCCGAAGGTGATGTTGTTGTGGAAGGTGTCGTTGAAGAGTATAGCCTCTTGGTTGACATTGCCCATGAGCGAGCGCAAGTCGGCAACTCGCAGTTGACGTATATCTACACCATCGATGCTGATACTGCCGGCTGCAACGTCGTAGAAGCGTGGCAGCAAGTCGGCAAGGGTGGTCTTGCCCGAGCCACTCTGCCCCACCAAAGCCACTGTGGACCCGGCTGGGATGTCAAGGTCGATATCGTGAAGAACCTCGCGCTCGCCATAACTGAACGAAACGCCCTTGTATGAAATACCACGGTCGAGGGCGGGGAGTTGAGCCGGGCTTGCGGGGTCGGTGATGGGATTGACGGCATTGAGTATCTTGTCAATACGCTCCATCGATGCGAGACCCTTCTGGATCGCATAAGCAGCCTTGCTAAGGTCCTTCGCGGGGTTGATGATGGAGTAGAAAATAACCATATAATAGATAAACGATGCAGCATTCATGCCCGACATACCGGTGAGGATGAGGGAGCCGCCAAACCACAAGATAATAGCAATGGCTGTGGTACCCAGGAATTCGCTCATGGGGTGAGCAAGGGCTTGCCGACGAGCCACCTTGTTGCTGATGCGGTAAAATTCTTGATTTTCGCGGTGAAAGCGGTTCATAACCTTAGCCTCGGCATTGAAAGCCTTGATGATGCGCAGTCCGCCGAGGGTCTCCTCGATATTGCTCATGAGGACGCCCCATTGGTTTTGTCCCTCAAGGCTCTGGCGCTTCAATCGCTTGCCCACGCGCCCCATGACGATGCCGGCGAGAGGCAACAAAATGAACACAAAGACTGTGAGTTGCCACGAAATCATTATCATCATAGCGAGACACACGATAATCATCACGGGGTTCTTAAACATCATGTCGAGCGATGCCATGATACTGTTTTCAATCTCGGCAACGTCGCCGCTCATACGCGCCATGACATCGCCCTTGCGCTCGGAGGTAAAGAACGAAATGGGCAGACGAGCGCTCTTGTCATACAGGCTGTTGCGTATGTCGCGCACGATACCCGAGCGCATGGGTACGATATAGTAACTGCTGAGGTAGGCGGTGCCGGTCTTCAGCGCGGTCATGATGACCAGGGCGGCAGCCAGGAGAGCCAGAGTCACCGAGGGTCCCCAGGTGTCGATTGACTCTTGAGTATAGTAGTAGAAGTTGTTGACCACCACATCTTTGAGCGAGTGTCCTGCCATGGGCATATACTCGTAGGTCACCTCCTTAATCTTGAACAGCATCTCGAGGATGGGTATAATCAAGGCAAAGGAGAAGAGGGTGAGCACCGCCGTGAGCATATTGAAGATGATATTGAGAATCAGGTAGCGCTTGTAAGGCGGCACGAAGCGGCGGAGTATCTTGATAAATTCTTTCATGTGGTGGTGAATGGAAATTAGTTTTCGATGCGCAACTGGATACCGGTGAGTTTGCGGTATA
>JBJEDD010000065.1:0-13494 GCA_051871715.1 Muribaculaceae bacterium
GGATTATGCCTTGGCGGCTAAGGGAGAGGGCACGTTGTAAACGCGAGTGGCGAGTTCCTGGTCGAATTGGAAGATAGCCATGGGGGTGTCGCCGGCGAGTTTGACACGGTCGATGAGGTTGTGGCAGTTTTCTTCTTCCTCAACTTGCTCGTTAACGAACCAGTCGAGGCGACCGCGGGTAGCGTAGTCCTTTTCTTCCTCGGCGAGGGCGTAGAGGTTGTTGATGAGCGAGGTAACTTTTTCCTCGTGAGCGAGGGTAGCCTCGAAAGCGGCTAAGGGCGAAGCCCACTCGGTGGGAACGGCATCAATGGGGGCGAGGATGACACGACCGCCACGCGAATTCACATAGTTGATGAAGATCTCGGCATGAGCCTGTTCCTCTTGGAATTGCACACGATACCAATTGGCGATGCCATGGTAACCGGTGTTTTCGAAGTGCATAGCCATTGAGAGATAGAGATAAGCCGACCACATTTCGGCATTGATTTGGGCGTTGAGAGCGTCCTGCAATTTAGTGCTAAGCATAATTGTATGAGTTAATTGGGTTAGTAATTATTCAAAAATGTGTTTGAGGCGGGAGAAGATGCGTTTTTTGTTGCTCTCGTCGGGAGCGATGTTCTCAGATTTCTTCATATCCTCAAACATCTTGCGCTCGGCGGCGGTGAGTTTCTCGGGGATGTAAACCATGACGTTGACCAATTGGTCGCCGCGGACACCGCGACGCTCTGGGTCGGGAATGCCCTTGCCGCGCATGCGGAGGACCTTACCGGGCTGAGTGCCGGGCTCAATGGTGAGTCGAGCGCGACCACCGATAGTGGGTATCTCGACACCACCGCCCAAGACGGCAGTGGGGAGGTCAATCATGAGGTTGTAAATCACGTCGTTGCCGTCGCGGATAAGTTCGGGGTCCTTGGTTTCGCTTATGATAATCTGGAGGTCGCCGCGGACGCCGCCGAGTTTGGGGGCATTACCCTTACCACGCATGGTGAGAATCATGCCGTCGCTGACGCCGGCAGGGATGTTGAGTGTGACTTGCTCGTCGTTGTGGACGATGCCGTCGCCGTGACAGTGGGTACAACGCTCGGTGATAGTCTTGCCCATACCCTGGCAAGCGGGACATGGGGCTTGGTCGAGGCTGACGCCGAAGGGAGTGCGCACCTGGCGGGTGATATAGCCGGTGCCGTTGCACTGGGAGCAATTGGCAAATGCCGTGCCGTCCTTGGCGCCGGTGCCCTTGCAATGCTCACAAGGCACATCGGTGGGCACCTTGATATTCTTGCTGACGCCATTGGCAATTTCCTCGAGAGTGAGAGGGATGCGGATACGGAGGTCGGAGCCACGGCGCTGAGGACGACGGCGCTGACCGCCTGAGAAGCCCGAGAAGCCGCCTCCGGGGAAACCACCACCCATGCCGGTGAAGATGTCGCCGAAGCGGGCGAAGATATCCTCGAGGGAAATGTCGCCGGCATTGAAGCCGGAGAAACCGCCACCGGGGAAGCCCTGTTGCCCCATCGAGTGACCGAAGCGGTCGTAGCGAGCACGCTTGTCGGCATCGGAGAGGACGTCATAAGCCTCGGCAGCCTCCTTGAATTTTTCCTCGGCAGCCTTGTCGCCTTGATTGCGGTCGGGGTGATATTTGATTGCTAATTTACGATATGCTTTCTTAATCTCGTCAGCCGAGGCATCCTTGGCGACGCCAAGCACTTCGTAGTAATCGCGTTTGTTCTCCATAATTAAGCCTCGAATTATTGAGCGACAGCCACCTTGGCGTGACGCAAAACTTTGTCATTAATCATATAGCCGCGCTGAGTGGTGTCGATGACGATGCCCGACTTGGCGGGGTCGTCATTGGGTAGCGATGCGATAGCGTCGTGGAAGTCGGCATCAAAGGGCTTGCCGGTCGACTCCATAGGGGTGACGCCATTGTCAGCGAGGAATTTAATCAACTTATTGTAAATCAATTCCATACCCTCGCGCACAGCGTTTACATCTTCAGCCTTGGATGCGACGGCGATGCCACGCTCAAAGTCGTCGGCAATGGGAAGCAAACCGGCTAAGACCTTCTCGCCGGCGTTGCGCAGGAGTTCCTCGCGGTCGCGCAGTGTGCGTTTGCGATAGTTGTCAAAGTCGGCACGCAAGAAGAGGTATTCCTTTTTCTCATTTTCCAACTCTGCTTCCAGCGCAGCGACGCGCTCGCTGAGGTCATCGGTGATTTCTTCACCCTCGAGGATTTCCTCGGGATTAACTTCTACGGTAGCCTCATCCTGGGGCTCTTTTATTTCTTTCTCATCCATATTCTTAATCTTTTCACTAAGGAGTGAACAGCAAAAATGTTGCCAAAGTTGAAGAAAAAGCCGAAAAAAGCGAAATTAGCGAGGTAGGAGTTAAAAGTTGTCAAAATTACCCACAAAAGCATCGCAATCGCTCAATTGCGATAGGGCATCGTGTGCCATGTTGTCAGTTGCGAAGAGGGCATAAACGGCAGCGCCCGAGCCGCTCATCGAGGCATAAGTGGCGCCGAGGTCATAGAATTGGCGTTTAAGAGCCTCTACAGCAGGGAGTTTAGCGAAAATAGACGCCTCGAAATCGTTAACCAAGCGAGAGCGCCATGAGGCTATATCATCGGCGAGGATAGCCTCGGGAGACTCATCGGGCATGTGAGGCACGATACCTGCATAAGCCTCGGCAGTGGACACCGCAGCCACTCGCGGCTTGGCAATCACTATGCTAAGCCCTTGTAGTTGAGGAATTTCGATTGGCAAAATTATATCACCGATACCGGTGCACAGGGCAGGGCGATTAGCAACGAAGAAAGCACAATCGGCACCAACACCGGCGGCAATCTCCTCCAAAGCCGAGTCATTCAAGCCCAAGCCCAGCACCTCGTTGAAACCCTTGAGGGCAAAAGTGGCATCGGCGCTGCCACCGCCCAAGCCCGCGCCATCGGGAATAATCTTCTCCAAATAAATGTCCACCGGGGGCAACTCCCCCACTCTGCGCTCGAGTGCGCGTAAAGCCTTGATTACCAAATTCTTCTCCATGGGACACTCAACACCTCTCCCGGAGACGGTGAGAGTTGTAGAGTCAGAGCGCCCCGGGACAATCTCGAGCACGTCGCACCATGGCACGGGCACCATGACAGTGCGCAGATTGTGATAGCCATCGGCACGGCGGTCGGTGACGCACAAGCCGAGGTTAATCTTGGCATTTGGGAACAGTATCATGATTTCTTCTTGAAAATATGCGAGAAAAGGCGCGAAATGACTATCCACCAATCCTTTGCAAACAACACAATAGGAGTGATGAACGGGCGGAAACGTGGCTTGTGGCGCGTGGCGAAGACCTTCAATTGCCCGGGGACACACTTGATATGGAGGTCGCAGGGCAACTCGGTAGGCTCGCCATCGATGTGAGTGATTGTGGGCTCCTCGCGCTCGATGCTCAACTCTGAGACGCGGAATGTGCGCACCTTGCCGTGATTGCCGATGGCTCCGGCGATTAACTCCAAGCCCGAGAGCGCCTTGGAGAATATATTGCCCTCAAAGACTATAGTCACATCGAGCAAGCCGTCGCGTATCGATGCCGCCGGAGCGATGAAGGCATTGTTGCCATACTGCGAGGCGTTGCACACCGCCACCAGGAAAGCCTTGTCGGTGATGACAGTGTCACCCGCCTTAATGCAGTAACGCTGAGGGTGATACTGGATAAATTCGTCGATGGCGCTGGCAATATAAGTGGAGAGCCCGCGGCGATGTTTGAGCGAAAAGCGATGCGACACGGCTGCATCAAAGCCCACGCCGAAGGTGCAGAAGAAAGGCTTGTCGTTGACCACGCCATAGTCACAGTCGACCACGCAATCCTCGGCTATCACCTTGATAGAGCGCTCGATATCGATAGGGATATTGATATGCCGCGCCAAGCCGTTGCCCGAGCCGGCAGGAATGATGCCCATGGCGGTTGAGGAGCCTACGAGCCCGGCAGCGACCTCGTTGACGGTGCCGTCGCCACCACAGGCAAGCACGCCATAGTCGCCACGCTCGGCAGCTTCGCGAGCGATGCGAGTGGCATCGCTCGGACCCTTGGTGTACTCCACCCTAATCTCATAGCCACACTTGCCGAGCCGTCGCTCGACCTGTGCGGCGACGTCGCGCTTGGAGTGCGTACCCGAGATAGGATTGATGATGAGTGTAAGTCGACGTGAATTCATAAGTGTTGCAAAATTAATAAATTTCAATGAATTGTCAACACTTGACGCTTAAAAACGAGGCACAAAATCACGCCGCGGACAGCGAGATATGTCACGAAAGCCAGCCACAGTCCGTGGTTGCCGAGTATTGGGAAAATGAGGAAATATAAGCCAAAGAAAGCCACAGCCGCCACGAGCATCGATATGAGCATATCGAGAGTGCGCGTAATGCCGATAAAAATGCC
Organism: Muribaculaceae bacterium; assembly: GCA_051871715.1. Lineage (GTDB taxonomy): Bacteria > Bacteroidota > Bacteroidia > Bacteroidales > Muribaculaceae > CAG-873. Next base: position 4,432 of record JBJEDD010000065.1, read on the forward strand.
GTCGTAGATGAAGGCGACGATGCCACACAGAGGTACAGCGGCAGCCCATGGCAGGTAAGTGGCGGAGGCATCGACCACCTCAGCCACGTCGGTGAGCATGCCCACGATGAGATGCCCACCCAAGCCATATGCAACGGCAAAAGCCACTGCGAGGACAGCGCCAAAACGCAGAAGGACACGCTCCAAGTGGCGCAAAGCGTCGACGCGGGTGCCCTCGCCCACCACCTTGCCGGCAATGGCTTCTCCGGCGTAGGCAAAACCGTCGCTGAAATAGGAGAAGAACATAAACATCTGCATCATTATGGCATTGACCGACAGGGTAATAACTCCCTGAGCAGCGCCGGCACGAGTGAACCACACGGTGACACACACCAAGCACAGAGTGCGCAGAAAAATGTGGAGATTGATGGCAAAAAGGCGTCTAAGCGCTTGAAAATCAGCAAGAGCGCGAGCGCTCGCCAAGGGCAAATGATAGCGTGCGTAAGCCACGACGATACTGGCGAGGGCTCCTAACCACTGTGCAAGGACCGTGCCGAGGGCGACACCCTCGATGCGCATACCCATGCCAAAGACAAAGGTCACGCTGAGACATATATTAATAATGTTGACGGCGATGGTAATCCACATGGGCGTGCGCGTGTCCTGCATGCCGAGGAACCAGCCGTTCATCACATAGGTAGCGAGCGCCGCGGGAGCGCCCCAAATGCAGATATCGAAGTAGCGCCGAGCCTCGACGTCGACATCTACTCCGGCGTCAAGGAAGCGCAAGATAGCCTCAGCCAGCGGGGCTTGCAAAGCGATAAGGAGCAAAGCGATAGCCAGCGCTATGAGCAACGACCGAGCCAGCACGGTCGCCGAAGCGCCCGTATCGCGAGCGCCGTAAGCCTGGGCAGTAAGTCCGCCGGTGCCCATACGCAGAAAGGCAAACAGCCAATACAGCATATTGAACATAGTGGTGCCCACGGCAATCGCCCCGATGAAGGTGGCTGCGCCCACATGCCCCATGATGGCAGTGTCGACGAGCCCCAACATCGGGACGGTAATATTGCTGATTATCGCCGGGATGGCGATTGCGAGGATACTACGCTTCAAGCCTTCTTAGCGCGTACAGATGAGATATACAGGAAGGCAATCAAGGCAGCGTAAGCCACAAGACCGAGTATTTGGGGCATAAATTCGCCACCGTTTTCGGGTTGCTCAACGCCACACATAATGGTGATCGCCGAGAATACACCGAAGAGGGCACCACCGGCGATAAGGCCCGAGGATACCAAGGTGCCGCGTTCGTTGCGAGCCTTGGCGAGTTCCTTATCCTTGGTGCTGTGAGCCACAAACCACGAGATAAGACCGCCCACGAGCATCGGAGTATTGAGCGACAGGGGCAAGAACATACCGAGGCAGAATGCCAGGGCAGGCACGCCCAACCAGTTGAGAATGAGAGCCAAGATAGCGCCAACGATGTAAAGCACCCAAGGAGTGGCGCCACCCATCATCATAGGCTTGATAACGGCAGCCATTGCCTTGGCTTGGGGAGCCTGGAGGGTAGAGTCGGGACCGAAGCCATAGACATTATTCAACATAAGGATAACGCCGCCGACAGTAGCCGCCGACACCAGGGTGCCGAGGAATTTCCAACTCTCCTGCTTGCGGGGAGTGGAGCCGAGCCAGTAGCCGATCTTGAGGTCGGTGACGAAGCCTCCAGCCATGGACAGGGCGGTGCAGACAACACCACCGACAATCATAGCCGCCATGATGCCTTGCTCGCCATTCAGTCCGATAGCGACGAAGATACCCGATGCAACAATCAGGGTCATCAAGGTCATGCCGCTCACGGGGTTAGAGCCCACAATCGCGATGGCGTTGGCAGCCACCGTGGTGAAGAGGAAGGCGATGATAGTGACCACAATCCAAGCGATGAATGCCTGCCAGAAAGTGTGGATGACACCCACCCAGAAGAACAGCAGCACGGCAACCAAGGCGAGGAGGATGAAATAGGTGATGTGCTTCATCGAGATGTCAGTCTGCCAGCGCACGGGCTTGGCGGCTTCACGGGCACCACGCAGTTCGCGCGAGGCGAGTCCGACGGCTTGGGCGATGATGTTCCACGACTTGACGATGCCGATGATGCCCGCCATGGCGATACCGCCGATGCCGATGAGTCGTGCATATTCCTTAAATATAGCATCGGGAGCCATGGCTGCAATCTCGGGAGCGCCATAAGCACCCATCAGCGGGATAATCACCCACCACACGAAGATTGAGCCGGCGAAGATGACGAAGGCATATTTGAGACCGACGATGTAGCCCAAACCGAGGACGGCGGCACCTGTGTTGCACGAAACTACGTATTTGAACTTGTCAGCCAAGATTTGCCCCCAAGAGTAAGCCGTGGTGGTGACGGTCTCAGCCCAGGTGCCGAATGTTGCAACGAGGTAGTCGTAGACACCGCCAACCAGCGAGGCAATCAAGAGGACGAAAGCCTGACCCTTGGAGCCTTTATTCTCCTCGGCGGCAGCACTTTGACCGGAAATCAGCACCTGAGTGGTGGCAGTAGCCTCGGGGAAGGGGTACTTGCCGTGCATCTCCTTTACGAAGTACTTGCGGAAGGGCATGAAGAACAGTATGCCCAAGAAGCCACCGAAGAGCGACGACAGGAATATCTTGAAGAAGTCGACGTCAATCTCGAGGATGTACAGAGCCGGGAGGGTAAAGATTGCACCGGCAACAATGACACCCGAGCAAGCGCCGATCGACTGAATGATAACATTCTGACCTAAAGGATTTTGGGGCTTCAACTTAGACGACAAGCCCACGGCGATGATGGCGATGGGGATGGCAGCCTCAAAGACTTGACCCACCTTCAAGCCCAGGTAAGCGGCGGCGGCACTGAAGATGACAGCCAAGAGCAGACCCAGACCCACCGAGTAAGGGGTAACCTCGACAATGGGGCGGTCGGGGTTCATCACCGGGCGATATTCCTCGCCCTTTGCCAGTTCGGTGAATGCGTTGTCGGGCAATTTGTTACCCACAACATCAGCCGATGCGTCCACCGGCGATGCGCCTTGGCGCGGTTCATGAATTGGTTCGGTATTCATACTTTGCGATATGATTGAGAGTTAATAATGCGATGTTTAGCGCCTCTTGGCGGGGATTTTGAGTTTCTGCCCGGCGCGAATATTGTCTGATGTCAAGCCGTTGGCTTGCTTGATGGCATTGACAGTGACGCCAAATTTAGCGGCGATTTTGCTCAGGTTGTCACCACGCTTGACAGTGTATGTGCGCGGACGCGGATTAGCGGCAGGCTGCTGGCGAGGAGTTGCAGGAGCCGAGGGAGCCACTACCGGAGCCGGGGCGGGAGCCGGCGCTTCGACAGCGGCGCTATCGGCGGCTGCGGGAGCGACTGGCACGCTATCTGTTGCTAATGGATTGACTGCCAGGCTATCGGTAGGAGCGGGAGCAACGCTGTCGACAGGTGCCGGGGTGGTGGTTACGTAGGTGCGCTTGTAGGTGTTGATGCGCAGTTTCTGTCCGCGACGCACCTTGTTGCCGATGCCGTTAGCCGAGCGAATAGATGCCACGGTCACACCATATTTGCGAGCGATCGACGATAGGGTCTCACCGCGCTTGACAGTGTGATACTTGACCACCAACTCGTCGACATACTCGCCGCGGGCATCGCTGCCGGCGGTGACTCCCGGCTCTACCACATCGCGACGAGCATATAACTCGGCATGGTAGTTGACGATAGAGTCTTCATTTGCCACATAGGCACATGCCTGCAAGGTGGGCAATATCAGCGTGTAAGAGTGTATATCACCCGGAATTATATCCTTGCGATACTGTGGATTGAGAGCACGCAATTCGTCCATGGGGATACCCATCACATCGCTAATCTGCTGGAAGTGAACACGGCGTGAAATATGCACGGTATCTGTGACAATAGGCTTGCGTGCCAATGCCGGCGAGATATTGTGCTTGTGATAGTTGTTCATAATATATGCGGCGGCGATGAAAGCCGGCACATATCCGCGGGTCTCGGAGGGCAGATAAGGGTAGATTGCCCAGAAATCCTTGGCATTCTCGCCGGCACGGCGCATTGCCTTGGTCACGTTGCCGGGACCGCAATTGTAAGCAGCGATGGCGAGCGACCAGTCGCCGAATATGCCATACAATTTCTTGAGATAGCGAGCGGCAGCATCCGACGAGGCGATGGGGTCGCGGCGCTGGTCGACCAAGGAGTTGACCTCGAGCCCCTCGCCGGTGGCTGTGGCTACCATGAATTGCCACAATCCGGCAGCGCCTGCCTTGGATACCGCATTGGGGTTGAGCGCGCTCTCGATTATCGGCAAATACTTGAGTTCCAAGGGCATACCATGCCGCTCGAGGGCTTCCTCAAACATAGGCATATAGTAGAGGCTCATACCCAGCATATTCTCGACCAACTGGCGACGCCGATTGGCATACATATCAATAAAGTTGCGCACCACCGAGTTGAAGGGCATCTCGATGACTGTCGGCAACACGCGCAGGCGATCGATTATTTCTTGGTCTGTGGCTACTACTGATGCACGCGAGTCGGCTTCGCGGTCGATATCGGCATAATTGCGCAAATACCAATTCTCTTGCATCTCCTTGACATCAGTCTCAAAACTCTCGGGATAGGTAATCGAGGGGGTTGTGTGGAGACTGTCGCGCACCGACATCAATGATGGATCGGGCGCCTTAGCCGCATACATTGTCGCGGCTCCTGATAGCAAGACGATTGATACTGTTAATTGTTTGATATTCATGATTATAATTTGTTAAGAGAGAGTTATGTTGTCAAAAAGTTAGTGTCCATGCCAAGCCCACCGACGGCAGGGTGTTGCCGCGGTCATACATCACCGCGGGGGTCACATCCATCGACAAGTCGGGGGAGATATCAAAGTGACTCAACGACGCATCGACATATGCATCGACCATCGCCAGGAAATACACGCCCACCATGCAGATGATGCACAAGTCGCGATTGCGACGGAAGTAGTTCTTGCGCGACTGCAGCAGGTTGGTGAGCCACTGGCGGTCGAGGTCGCTCTCCTTGGTGGTAGGAGGGAAGAAGTTCATATATGAGTTGGTCGAGGGGTCGTTGTCCATAATGTCGCGATACGCCTTGGTGTAGTCGCTGAGCATACCGTTGTTCCACGACACTGCGTATCCCAAGCCGAGGTAGCCGCCCACGATGAGGGGCAACTTCCAGTAGCGGCGGTTGTACACCTGCCCCAAGCCGGGGAATAATGCCGACATCCACACAGCCCGCGTGGGGTCGGGATTGAATTTCACCTCGGTTTCTTCCCAAAAATCGTAGGGCGATGGCGGCTTGAGTGCCTCGGTCACCGAGTCGGTGAGCGCCTGGAACGTGGAGTCGGCGGCGGCGATGCCCACGGTATCTACGGCGATGCCTGTAAGGGTGTGCGTGCGCTTCACGGGGCGACGCTCCTGCGCTGCCGCCGGCATAGGCGCAACAATTGCCGCCACGACAGCGGCAACAATCATCAATAGGATAATATGTCGGCTGTAGCGGCTCAACGGTGGGTATTCAAGGTATCAAATAGTGAAATGAGACGCTCCAACTCGTCGTCGTTGGCAAAGGAGAAGGTTATCTTGCCCTTGCCGCCGGCGTCGCATTTGAAGCCGACCGAGGTGTTGAATGCCGCCGACAGGTGCTTCTTCAGCAAGTCGAAGTCGCCTGCCGAGTAGCGCGAGGTTGTCGCCGGCTTAGTCTTACCGGTAGCAGGAACTGCCTCGCCGGCGCTGTATGCCTTGGCGAGTTCCTCGACTCGTCGCACCGACAGCCCGTTGCGGATTATCTCATTATATAATTTAAGTTGCAGAGCCGGGTCGGCGATGGTGAGCAGTGCGCGGGCATGTCCCATATCAAGGCGCTTGTCGCGCAAGCCCAACTGCACCTCGGCGGGCAAGCGCAATAGTCGCAAGAAGTTGGCTACCGTAGCACGTTTCTTACCTATGCGCTCGCTCAGACGCTCCTGCGTGAGGTTGTATTGGTCAATGAGTTTGCGGAAGGTCAGCGCGATTTCGATGGCGTTGAGGTCCTCGCGCTGGATATTCTCGATGAGAGCCATCTCGGTGAGCTCGGCATCGTTGGCGGTGCGGATATAGGCTGGCACCGACTGCAAGCCCGCGAGCATCGCGGCGCGGTAGCGGCGCTCGCCGGCGATGATTTGGTAACTGTCCGGACCGGTCTTGCGCAGCGACAGGGGCTGGATGATGCCCAACTCGCGGATTGATGTTGCCAACTCTTCCAATGCCTCGTCGTCGAAGGTGCGGCGCGGCTGGTCGGGATTGGCGGTGATGCGGTCGAGCGGTATATCGTTGATGGCTGAGGAGCCACGTGCCGGCACATCGTCCATCGAGATGAGCGAGTCCAAGCCGCGACCGAGGGCATTGCGTTTTGTATATGATGCTGACATGGCTTATTTTAACGTTTTTTAATTGTTGCGATGGCGAGCCTTGTGCTTGGTGATGATTTCGCGCGCCAGCAGGTTGTGTGATGTAGCGCCGCGCGAGTCGGGGTCGTACAGCAACACCGGGATGCCATGGCTGGGTGCCTCGCTCAATCGGATGTTGCGCGGTATTACCGTGTCAAATACCATGTCGGCGAAGTGCCCTTTCAATTCCTCATATATCTGATTGGCAAGGCGCAGACGGGCATCGTACATGGTGAGCAGGAAGCCCTCTATCTCCAGCGACGGATTGAGGCGCGACTTGATGATACGTATGGTATTCAGCAACTTACTGATGCCTTCCAAGGCGAAGTATTCGGCTTGCACCGGGATAATCACCGAGTCGGCGGCGGTGAGCGCATTGACGGTTATCAAGCCCAGCGACGGCGAGCAGTCGATGAGGATGTAGTCGTATTTGTCACGCACCGGCTTGAGCAACTCGCCCAACACGCGCTCGCGATGCTCGCGATTGATTAGTTCCAATTCGGCACCGGCAAGGTCAATGCGCGAACCCAATAAGTCAAGCCCCTTGATACATGTTGATACCTGCGAGCCGTCGGCAGGATAGCCGTCGACCAGACATTCGTATATCGACGAAGTCATACTGCGCGGGTCGATACCGTAGCCCGAGGTGGCATTCGCCTGCGGGTCGGCATCAACAATCAACACTTTCTTTCCTTCGGTTGCGAGGGATGCGGCGAGATTGATGGTTGTTGTCGTCTTGCCCACACCTCCCTTTTGATTTGCTATTGCTATTATTTTGCCCATTGGCGTTGTGGTTTTTGTAAAGTTTGTGCAAAGTAACAAATTTTTTCCTGATTGCCAAAACAATGTTCCACGAAAAATATCTAAAATGTTCATAACTCTGTATAATTATCTCATCTTTTATGCTTACCTTTGCCATTCCAAAACAATAGAAAAACAAATTATTATGATAGAACCACGCCCACTCATCTTGGTCACCAACGACGACAGCATCGCCGCTCCGGGCTTGCTCCGCCTCGTCGATTGCTTGCCACAAGACGCTGATATTATTGTAGTTGCGCCCGCCGAGCAACACTCGGGACAGTCCTCGGCTATCACGGTCGGTCGTCCCCTGTTTATCCGCGCTCACGACGACTACCGCGGCGCTCGCCTATTCTCCATCGCCGGCACCCCGGTTGACTGCGTCAAACTCGCCATGTCGGCAATTGTTCCACGTCGCCCCACCCTCGTACTCGCCGGCATCAACCACGGCTCCAACTCGGGCTGCAACGTCATCTACTCGGGCACCATGGGCGCCGTCCTCGAGGGTTGCACCTATGGCATCACCTCCTGTGGCTTCTCTATCCTCAACCACTCGCTCGACGCCGATTTCTCAGCTACAATGCCGTTTATCAAGGAAATGGTTGCCAATCTCCTTGCCGAGCCCCTCCCTGCCGGTATCTGCCTCAATGTCAATATGCCCGCCCGCGAAGCCCCTCTCGGCGTCCGCGCTTGCCGCGCCGCCCGCGGGCACTGGACCGACGAATACGACCGCTACACCGACCCCATGGGCAACCCCTTCTTCTGGCTCACCGGACGCTTCGTCAACGAGGAGCCCGATGCAGCCGACACCGACGAATATTGGCTCAACCGCAACTACATCTCCGTGGTACCCGTCCGCGGCGATATGACTGCAATGAGTTATATATCAACAACTTCCAAGCGCTTCGACCGATGACCGAGCCTCAGCACTTCTCACCCATGCAGCAACTCAAGCGCTCGCTATATGCCATGCGCAACGGCATCGTCGCTGACTCTCTCCGACGCGCCGGCTGCCCCTACCGCCTCATCTTCGGTGTCTCCCTCCCCCAGATGGTTGACATCGCTCGCCAATTCGCCCCGGACGCCGACATGGCTGAAACACTCTGGCACGACGAAGCCCTCCGCGAGAGCAATCTCATCGCAGCCCTGCTTTTCCCTGCCGACGCACTCACCATCGACCGCGCTCGAGCCCTCGTCGCCGACAACGTCCGCTGGAGCGAGGACGCCGACATCCTCTGCTTCAAACTCCTCAAATACACCGACTTCGCCCCACAATTGGCAGCCGAATTAGTCGCCTCCGATCAGCCCCTGCGTCGTTACACCGGGCTGCGACTTTATATGAATATTGTGTCGCGATGCCCCGCCGCTGCCGCCGCTGCCGCCACTGCCGAGCTCGCTCGCCCCAACCCCATCTCAGCCCTCGCAACTATGCTCGCCGATGAAGCCGACTTCATCCTCAACCCCGACAACTAAAAATTCTTTCGCAAAAAAATTCCGCAAACTATTGCACAAAACCAAATAAAGCCGTACCTTTGCACACGCAAAACCACCCACACAACAGGAGAGATGGCAGAGTGGTCGATTGCGGCGGTCTTGAAAACCGTTGAGGGTCACACCTCCGGGGGTTCGAATCCCTCTCTCTCCGCTCCACAGCGACCTGTAAATCCCCGATTTACAAGTCGCTTTTTCATTACACCCCCGCAATTAGACAAATTAGACTAACTCGCCCTATAAGCCCTATTGGGCATATTGGCCATATCAACCATCCGACCCCGCG
>JBJEDD010000066.1:0-3397 GCA_051871715.1 Muribaculaceae bacterium
ATCGTGCCACTTAAGTATTACCTTGCTCTCGTCAAGGGGAGCCTTGAATGGCTCTACTGCGTGCCCTTGGGGCATACCGGCGAGCCAATTCACATATCCCTGAGTGGCAGGATTGTACACAACCAGAAGGTAGCCGTTGCCCTGTTCGTTTGTATAGAAAGGACCATCGGGTTGCGACTTTCCGTGTCCGTAACCCGGGTGACACTGTATACATGACGAGCGCACATAGATGGGACCGAGACCCGAGCGTACACCGCCCACATTGCTCACATAGTTCTTCTCGAAGAGTTGCTCGCCACGCTTGAACGACGCGAGGAAGCCACCGGTCTCGACACTCTTGGTTGGTTGCTCAAAGGCTGCCGAGGTAGTGATATACGAGGTGCCTAATTCGCCACCCGAGTAGTACCACTGAGGGCGCTCAGCTACCGGCTCATCGCTCGGGGTATCTTGCTTGGGGTCCTCGTCAGAGCAAGCGGTCATTGCCACACATAGAGTGGCTAATGCTAAAAGATGTAACTTTTTCATTATTTGCAGATTAAGTCGATTACTTCGTCAAATACGTCAACCACGTCGTTGCAAGCCTCAACGGCAGCAAAGTTGATATCATGGAGCGAGGCATCTTGCGAGGTTGAAGCAAAAGGCTCACGCATCTTGGAGATTGCAGCGATGGCATTGTCGATAGTCGCCAATACTCGGCTATCCAATTCGGGGTCAACGGTGCGGACATAGGCGCTGATGGTCTGGCTTGATGCCTTGATATACTGCTCGTTAACGCCTGCCACAGGACTGTATCCGGCATAGGCAGTACGCACCGAGCGCAAGTTGTCGATAAAGTCGTTGATGGAGTTCAAGGCGTAGGGCGACTCGATATAGTCGGGGTCGGCAGCGATACCCGAGCCGACGGGGCGACCAATCTTTTGATTACCAACCTCATCAGCGATATCTTGAGCACCCACCAGGATTTCTTGCACAGCTTCGGTGTAGTTAACATAGATACTACCGGCTTGTCCGGCGTTCTTCATATAAGCGCCGTAATTGGCTGAATAACTGAGCTCGGCATCGTCAAGAATTTGCAATTTCTCAGCAGAGACAGTGCCTGGATCAGCCCAAGACGCCTCGAGGCGCAGGCAACAGTTGCGCAGGTCATCAGCGACTGCAGCAAGGTAGTACAACTCGTTCTGAGTATAGCGTAACACGGGACGCGGACGTGTGGTGGTCGTTGTGGCATTGGCAGGCTCAAAAATCAGATATTCAATGGCATGGAAACCCAGCAAGCCCTGCCCCAAAGAGGTGCCCACATATTCGCCGGCACTCGCGCGGTCGCTCATTTGTGCCATTTGAGCAGGATTATTGAGCAAGGACTCCATGGCGGTCTTGTCGAGAGGCCATGTGTCGATATGCGGGTCGATATCATAGTCGGCGGCAGCACCGTAAAGCCATGCCTCGCTTAACTCCCAGTAGCGACGCGCCTCAATCCAAGCGTCGCAGGCTTCTTGTATCTTAGCCTCGGTGAGGTTTGCAACACCGATGGTACACATCTCGTCGCATACATCGGCAAGACGCATAGAAGCGTCAGCCAATCCACGATAAGTAGGTACTAATGAATTGTTTACATAATCGGTTACCACGCCTTGCAAAGCCAATTCCTTGGCATCGGTGGCATCTGCAGCCGGCTTGTCGTTGTCATCAGAGCAAGCACACAGACACATCACAGTGGTGAGGGAGAAGGATAGATAGAGTAATTTCTTATTCATACTATTATAACTGATTAATTATTTGTTATTTACGAGTAAAGAAGCCTTGATAAGCGATACCGAGTGATATAGCCGGCTCGTTGTTGTAAGGCTCGCGCATCAAGCCGATAGAGTACTCAGCCTTTACGACAATCTCCTTGAGAGGATGATAGTTAATGCCTGCAGCGAGTCGTGTGCGACCGCACCAATCGTATGCGAGGATATTCGAAGCAGTGTGGAGCATCGAATCGTAGTAGTCATAGCGAGCGAACACATACATGCGCTGATCCTTGACCCTAAGAGGAGCGAAGATGTTGTAACCAGCCTCGATACCTACCGAAATGGCATCAGAAGCGACATTGGTCTTCTTGGCAGGCGAGTCATTGCGCATACCCTTATTATATGCGGTTATGCGGTCGGAGTCGGTGAGGTGACCATAAATAACACCGCCACGGGCAATGAAATTGTAGCCTGAGTAGTTGAAATCAAAGGCAGCGAGGGTCACGGTGCCTTTTACATCGCTCCAATTGCTATTGGGCTGCGAGAGTGTGTTGCTGAAAGTGTTGCCCACATATCCGCTGACACCGAGGCGCAAGCCCTTGACACCATACCAATCAACGCGAGCGGCGCCGGCAAGCGAGTTGGCAATCTTAAATTCATAGGGGCTACCCGAGCCGGTGCCTATCCAATTCTCGCGACCGAATCGGTCGGAGTCCAAGCCGGAGGTGATGATCGCCTCGTAGCGCCAATCACCTGCTCTACCCCACAACGAGATACCTGTTTGATGCCATGTACAGGGTATGATGGTCGCATCGCCAACGGGGCGGAATACCCCAAAGAAGTTAAGCGGCTCGTGAGCCTTATTGGTATAGCCTACCGGAATGATAATCTCTCCGGCACGGATATTGAACTGCGGGCAGAAGGATTTTTGAAGCCAAAATTGCTCCAGTGCAACTTCTCCACCACGCTCGACTTCGGTCTCATATTCGCCGCCCTCGTCATCTTCCATCTCCACGGCACTCTCGGTGCCGCCGTGTTCAAATTCGATTTCGGAGCCCATGGTCCAGCCCTTGCCGAAGTCATAGCCAAGGTATATTACCACGTGAGGTAGGTCGGTCTGAGCATGGTGGGCACCCACGAAGTTGGCAGGTGTCTTATAGCGGTTCCATGCGTCAGAGAAGAAGTTGTAGGTGTAAGTGGCTTCGCCATATCCACCTATGCTTAATTGTGCACTTGCCGGAGCGGCTGTTACCGCCGCGGCAGCAAGCATTGCTGTGATTACTTTATTTTGCATATTTATTCGTATTTTTACGAGTGCAAAATTAGAAATCACCGCCGACGGCTACAATACCATAAAAATAGTAAATTTATGTATAAAAAGATACCCTCAATTGAGTATAAAAGCGCCCCGGCGTTTTTTAATGCCGAGGCGCTTGATTTAATCATTTAATACCGCGAAGTCGTCGCCACTTGACGTAGCCAAACCATGCAATGACCGTGTATATAGCATACAGCGAGGCATAGAAGTATATGCCCTTGTAGATATACAAGCCGACAGATACTGCATCTACGACCATCCACGCGAGCCATTGCTGGGTGTACTTGCGAGCCATCATCCACAGGGCAACAATGCTCAACGCTGTGGTGAAGGCATCAGCCACCGG
>JBJEDD010000067.1:0-3859 GCA_051871715.1 Muribaculaceae bacterium
AGGTAGTCGAGGTAGCGCAGGTAGTAGCCTACGCGGGCATCTATCTGTGTTTCAAGGGCTTGTTGCCACAGGGCTTGCGCCTCGAGATAGTCGCTGAGCAACTCGGTGCCGGCTTGATATTGGCGGGCTGCCGAGCGCAGATTTTCCTCGGCTGAGGTCACCGATGAGTTGGCGAGGTCGAGTTCGAGCGCCGCCTCATCGAGATTGTTGAATGACTGAGTAAGTTGCAGGGTGAGTTGCTCGTCGGTGTCGGCACGCTCGGCGACGGCTTGGTCATACTGCGCACGGGCGGCGCGCACCTTGTTGCTGTTGCGCCCGAAGTCCCACACCGAGAAGGTCATCTGCACACCCACAGCAAAGTTCCACGAGTCGAGCAACTTGCGCCCATTGAGTTCTATGCCGTTGGAGTAGCCATATTGCCCCACCAGGGCTACCTGGGGCAGCATCTCGCTACGAGCCAAGGTGATATTGCGCGAGGCGATTTCCTCCTTGCCCATGAGCATGAGGTGCTCGGGGCGATTGGATATATCGGCAGTCAAGCCGTTAATATCCACCGCGGGGAGCACATCGTCGATGGCGATGGAGTCGGTGAGCGGGCGCCCGATATAGTGGCAGAGATTCATAGAGGCGAGTCGCAGGGCATTCTCGGCACGACGTATATTGAGGCGGCTCTCGTTGACCTTCACCTCGACCTTGAGGACATCATTGCGAGGCTTGACACCACGGGCATGGGCAGCCTCGACAGTGCGCAGCAACTCGGCAAGCAGGGCATCGTAGGAGCGAGCCACGGCGAGCATCTCGCGGGCGCGCACCACGCCGGCAAACGCCTGCGAGGTGGCAACGATGACATCAGCCTCGCTCAGCCGCTGATTTTGCCATGCTATCTCGGTGGCTAACTTGCTCATAATGTAACCGGTGCGTATCTTGCCGCCCATGAAGATGGGCTGCTGCACCTTGACACCGGCGCTGAAAAGCCAGTCGACATCATAGTTGATATCCAGAGCCATGAGGGCATTGGCGCCGGTGGGCAAGCCGTCGGGACCGATGACCGGCAGTTGCTGAATGCCCGAGGAGTACGACCCCGAGGCAGTGGAATACATCGCGGTGCCGATGAGGGATATGGAAGGGAAGAAAAGTGCTCGCGCACTGCGCTGCTGATACATGGCGGCATCGTAGCCGTGGCGCGACGCCTCGATTTGCTTGTTGTTCTCGAGGGCGAGGGCGATGCAATCGTCGATGCTGAGGGCTTGTGCACCCACTGTCAGCGGCACGCAAGCAAGGATATATAGGAAGATGCGTTTCATTTTATCTTGATTTTGAAGAACAAGGCATAAAGGACCGGCATGAACAGCAGGGTTGCGATGGTCGAAAAGAACAAGCCGCCCATGATGGTGACCGCCATAGAGTCAAACATGGGGTCGGTGAGCAGAGGTATCATACCGAGGATAGTGGTGAGCGACGCCATCATCACGGGGCGCAGACGGCTCGCCGAGGCATCGATAAGGGCGGTCACCGGCTCCTTGCCGCCGGCAAGTTGCTCGTTGATTTCGTCCATAAGGACTATGCAATTCTTGATCATCATACCCATTAGCCCGAGGGCACCCACGATGGCGCAGAAGGTGAAGGTGAAGCCACTGATAAGCATCGCAGCAACGATGCCGATGGCGAGCAGTGGCAGGCTACACAAGATGATAGCGGGCTTGCGATAGTCCTTGAAGAGCATGATGAGGATGGCAATCATGAGCACGATGCCCACGGGAACATTCATAAACAAGTAGTGCATGGTGCGTGTGCTGGCATCCTTCTCGCCCATCCAGCGCAGGGAGTAGCCGACAGGGAGGTCAAGGCTCTCGATGCGCTCGGCGATGACTTGGCGAGCGCGCTCGGTCTCGATGCCCGGGGCAGGCGAGCACATCACCGACAGAGAGCGCTGCCCATTGTATCGCGGCACCACGGGGTCCTCGCGGCAGATGGAGATGCCGGTGCTCACCTGGCGCAGAGGCGTGGTGTGCATCACGGCGCTCACCACAGCGCTGCGGTCGATATTGCCGGTGCGCAACTTCAGCACGGTCTCCTCGTCGAGCAAGCCGTTGAGGTTGGGCATCATCGAGAAAACGGGTACATTCTCGAGGTTGTCAATGGGAGCGCCATCGTCCTCGGCACACTTGAGGTAGATAGTATTGGGGTGAATACCCTCGTAGAATGTACCCACGGGGATGCCTCCGGCGGCACTGAGCACCGAGGTGGCGATGTCGCCACGGCTCAGCCCGGCACGCCGGGCGGCTGACTGGTCGAAGTTGATTTCCATCTGAGCCTGAGCCGGGTCGTAATCCGAGGTGATGAGCCACACCTCGGGGGTCTGCTCCATGATGCGCCGCGCCGAGTCGCCCAGCGCCTTGAGGACCGCCGGGTCGGGACCGCTGAACAGCGCCTCGATGGGGTACTTCTTATACATTATATTATATCGCTTGACCTTGACATAGGCATCGGGGAACATATCGCACAAATTTTGCTGGATATCGACAAGGTTGTCCTCCAGGGCTTGAGGCGAGGAGAAGTCAACGATGAGTTCGCCATAAGCGAGCGAGGGGTTGGCGATGCTGCGCACCAAGCAATAGCGAGCCGGGGTACCGCCAATCGAGGTGGTGACATTGCCCACCTCGGGGCGAGCCTGCAGGTAGGCACGCATCTGCTCGAGGTCGGCAGCCACGCGCGTGGAGTTGGTGCCCTCGGGGAGTTTGTACTCGATGTACAGTTGGTCGTACTCCATATCGGGGAAGAAGCCCTGCTTCATAAAGCGATAGCCCCAGATGCTGAGGGCTACCAATGCGGCAGCCACGGCAGTGGTGGCAATGCGATGGGCGAGCGCCCACCGCAGGGTAGCGCGCAAGCAGTCGTAAATCTTGCCACTATAGAGCGCCTTGCCGTCGTCCTTAGGGGCATGGAGCCATCGGTCAGCCATCAGTGGCACATGCACCAGAGCCAAAATCCAACTGAGCAACAGAGACACAGCCAAGACAATAAAGAGGTCGCGCACATACACGCCGGCGGTGTCGGGCGACAGGAACACCGGCAGGAAGGCGAGGATGGCGATGAGCGTTGCACCCAGCAAGGGCATGGCGGTCTTGCGCCCGATGGCAGTGAGTGCCTCGCGTCGCGGCAATCCGCGGCGCAGGTCAACGAGGATACCATCGACAATGACTATGGCATTGTCGACCAGCATACCCATGGCAAGGATGAACGATGCAAGCGACACGCGCTGCATCGAGCCGTCAGCCATACCCAGGAGGAGGAAGGAGCCTATGACGATGATGATAAGGCTCAAGCCGATGATGACTCCGCTCTTGAAGCCCATGGTAATCATGAGGATGGCAACCACGATGGCGACCGACTCGAGCAGGTTGATAAAGAAGTTGGCGAGCGCCGATGTAACGCGCTCGGGCTGGTAGAATACCTTGTGGCACTCGATGCCGGCGGGGAATTGGTCGCGTTGCAACTCGGCGAGGCGCTGCTCGACGGCATGTCCCACCTTGACGATGTCGGTACCCGAGGCGCCGGCGACAGCGATACCCAGGGCATGCTCGCCGTTGAAAGCCATAGCCTCGCGCACCGGGGTGGCATATCCCTCGGACACACGGGCGATGTCGCCGAGGCGCAGTTGGTCGTCCTCGTGCCCTTGGATAATCATATTGCGTATCTGGTCGACCTGGCGGAACTTGTCGCTGACGCTGACGCGCACTCGCGAGGTGCCGTTGTCGTAATAGCCCGAGTAGTAGACGTCATTCTGCCCCTTGAGGGTGGCGAGGACCTCGGCGGGCGATACGCCGAGGGTAGCCATGCGCTCGGGGAGCATCTCGAT
>JBJEDD010000067.1:3959-13440 GCA_051871715.1 Muribaculaceae bacterium
GTGCGAATATTCTTCTCGAGGGGCTCGGTGACCTCCATCTCGACCTCGTGAGCCGAGGCACCGGGACGTGTGGCAATCACCATAGCCATCTTGACCTTAATCTCGGGGTCCTCGAGTTTGCTCATTTGACGGGCGCTGAAGATGCCACCCACCAAGAGGACAGCCACCGCAAAGTAAATCAATTTGCGGTTGTCAAAAGCCCATTTACCGAAGTCAATCATAGCAAGCCTCCGATATTAGATTTGGACGGTGCCTCCATGGGCTTTACGCGCTGAGCATCAGTGAGGTGATGAGCGCCGGCAGCTACAATCACCTCGCCCGGGGCGAGCCCACGGGAAATCACCGTCATGCCGTCGGCGGTGAGGCGGTCGATGACAACATCACGGCGGCTCACACAGGAGTCCTCGGGGTTGAACACCCACACATAGCAGTTGTCGGCATCGTCGGCGACAACCGCCGGCGAGGGCACCTCGACAGCGCTGTGAGCATCGGTGGTGATAGCCATGCTGACCATGACATTCATGCCCGGCGAGGGGAGCGCGGCACCTATAGCCGGAATGGCGAGGCGCACGGTGTATAGTTGGTTGGCATTAGCCTTGGGGGCGATGCTGATGAGGGTGAGGGGCACGGCATCGTCGACGAAGTCAAAGGAGGTGGTGAAGCGAGCCTGCGAGGCGCTGCGATAAGCCGTCGCCGGGATATTGATTTCAATCTCCTGCTTGCCCTGCGAAACAATCGAGAGGACGGGCATGCCGGCACCGATGACCGTGGGCGGGTCGAAGAAGCGGTCCTGCACGACACCATCGAAGGGGGCATAAATCTTGGTGTCGGCGAGTTGGTTGCGGGCGTTGTCTCGCTTGGCGGTAATCTGCTGCAAGCCATAGCGGGCGCGGTCGTAGTCGGCAGCGGTAGCGACACTATCGCCATAGAGAGCAATGACGCGCTGAGCGTCGGCGGCAATCTGCTGATATTCAGCCTCGACCGCATCGACTTGGAGTTGATAGTCGCGAGGGTCAATCTCGGCGATGAGTTGCCCGGCGTGCACATATGTGCCGGCATCGACATGAATAGCCATGAGGGTGCCGCTGACCTTGAACGCCATATTGACCTCCTCGGCGGCTTTGACACGCCCGGGGTATTGGTGGCACTCGCCTGTCGCGGCAGTCTCCACGGTAAATAATTGCACTGCCGGCGGCGCCATAGTGTCGACCTTGGAGCCGCCACAGCCACACAACGCGGCGGCGATGGCTGTCATCGCGCCATATCTAAGCATAAAAGTCTTCATACGCAGATGGTTTATATTTTTTCAATGATGGGCACAAAATTACTTCTTGCCTGATTAACGATAAATAACGATTGTGAGTTAAAATTGGACTATATGTCGCTTTTTGGAAATAATAACACAACAATACAACACTTTTTGTCGTTTTTTTGTTTACTTTGCACTCGTAATAAATAAAAATTAACATGGCAGAAGAATCAAGAGTTGAAATTGTAGAGATAGATAGTGCCAAAGTGCGTGGATTCAACGAGCGTATCCGCTTGGAAAAGCATGGCTTCATTTTATGTCGCCGAGGCAGCCTGAGAGTGTCGCTCGACGACAACGCGTACACATTGAACCAAGGCGATATGTACATCTATCCGGCATTTTCGTGGACAAGCATATCGTCGGTAAGCGCCGACTTTGAGGGCATCGCGGGCATCGCCGACTTCGACTACGTGATACAGTCGCTCGACAGTATCTCCAATAGCGAGAGCCAGGTGTATCTGCGCTTCAATCCGGTGGTGAGTCTTAGCGATGAGCAGCGCGAGCGCATCGAGAGCGTTATCGCCTATGCCACGCGTCGCACCGAGTGCCACACCCCACTGTATGAGCATATTATCGACTCCTTGGTGCGTGTATTCTGCTTTGAGGTGATGGACGCGTTCCTCACCAACAAACCTATGCCCATGGCAAAGCAGAGCCGCAAGGACAAGATTTTCCAGCAATTCATGACCGACTTGTACCGCAACTTCCGCTCGCATCGCGACGTCACCTATTATGCCGAATTGCAGAGCCTTACACCGCGCTACTTCACCACACTGATACATCGCACCTCGGGCAAGACCGCTATCGAGTGGATATCAATGTTTGTCATTGTTGAGGCAAAGCACCTGCTTGCCAATCCCAAGATGAGCATCAAGGAGGTCGCCTATCGGCTCAATTTCTCTGAGCAATCCTTCTTTGGGCGCTACTTCCGCCAATATGCCGGGTGCTCGCCCTCCGACTACCGCAACTCGCTATATAAATGAGAGAGATTATTGTTAATCTTTTGTAAAATTTTTAAATAAATTTTTGTAGAGCCACTATTTAGTCGTACATTTGAAGTCCGAATTAATTAAACCATGAAAAAATAAGAAGCAAAGAAATATAACTAACAAAAAACCGCATGAGACTAAAACCGTTTCTCTTAGCGATACTGACGGCAGTGTTGCCGATTATCGCGCAAGCCACCACCGTGACAGGTGTAGTGGTAAACAGCCAGACAGGCTCTCCGGTGAACGGCGCGACCGTGGTGTTGCGCACCGCCGGGGTTGCAACAACGACCGGTTTCAATGGCGACTTCCGCTTGGAGGCACCTGCCGGCAATGACTATTTGGTAGTAGACCTCGAAGGATACACATCCTTGGGACTCGATGTAAAAATCGTGGAAGGCGCCAACGACCTGGGACACCTGCGCATGGCACCTAACCTCACCACCGACGAGTACTATGGCGACAGCCAAGACTTGGTGTTTGACGAAGCCCTCCTCGAGGACGAGGACGACAACACCCAGGGTATCGCTGCCCTCACCGGTGCACAAGACAACATCTACTACAACACCGCATCGTACAACTTCGGACCCATGTACTTCCGCTATCGCGGCTACGACAGCCAGTATCAAGCGGTGTACATCAACGGTGTGCAGATGAACGACCTCATCCGAGGTCGCTTCAACTTCTCATCGTTGCTGGGTATGACCTCGCGAGCCTTCCGCAACAAGACCACCGGTGTGGGCTTGGATGCCAGCAACTTCGGCTTCGGCGACCTCGGCGGCTCCATCAACTACAACACCACCACCGACCTGTATGCCACCGGCTTCAACGGCTCCTTTGCCCTCACCAACTCCAACTACTTGATGCGTGCCATGGTGACCTATGCCAGCGGTCTCAACAAGAAGGGCTGGGCATTCACCGTCAGCGCCATCGGTCGCTACGCCAAGGAAGGCGTCATCGAGGGTACATTCTACAACTCGGGTGGCTTGTTCCTGTCGATTGAGAAATATTTCAATGCCAACAATCAATTGGTATTCACCGCATGGGGCGGACCCACCCAGCGTGCCACCGCTACCGGCACCTATCAAGAGGTCTACGACTTGCTCAACGACAACCTCTACAACCCCAACTGGGGCTGGTATCAAGGCAAGAAACGCGCCGCACGTATCACCGAGACCTACGACCCCACCGCCATGCTCAATTGGCTCTACAAGAAGGGCTCGACCACGGTGAACACCGCCATCGCCGCCTCCTACAACTACTACAACCGCTCGGCTCTGCAGTACTACAAGGCTAACGACCCCAACCCCACATACTATCGTTATCTACCCTCGTACTACCTCACCGACGAAGGCGATCACACCATCCAGAGCGAATATTACACTTGGTTGTGGCAGAACGACGAGAGTTTCTCACAAATTAATTGGGACAACCTCTATCGCGTGAACCAACTCAACAACGAGGCAAACCAATATCTGCCCTACGACAAGCAACAAGGTGCAAGTTATATTCTCGAGAACCGCATCAACACCACCTTCAACCTCAAGTTCAACTCCTACTTCAACACTCGCGTCAACAAGTACCTGAGCATGCAAGGCGGTGTATCTGTTGCATATGCCAACAGCGCCAACTATAAGACTGTCCGCGACCTCCTCGGCGGCGAATTCTGGATTGATATCGACCCCTTCAGCGACCGCGATATCACCCTCGCTCCCGAGAACCTCGTCAACAACTTCAACTACGCCGACCCCTACACCCATCGCGTATATAAGGGCGACAAGTTCGGCTACGACTACAACATCTATGCCCTGCAAGCACAGGCATGGTTGCAAAACACCATCGCCCTACCTCGCTGGGATATCAATTACGGCTTGAACATCTCCTACACCCAATATCAGCGCGAGGGTCACATGCGCAATGGCCGCGCTCCCCTCACCTCCTATGGCAAGGGCGCATGGCAGACATTTGACAACGCCGGCTTCAAGGCAGGTGCTACCTACAAACTCGACGGTCACAACTTCTTCACCGCACACGCCGAGTATGGCACACGCGCTCCGCTCGCCGACAACATCTATCTGATGCCCCGCGTCAAGAACGACGTAGTCGATGACCTCACCAGCGAACGCATCGTTGCCGCCGACCTCGCCTATACATGGAACTATCGCCGCTTCCGCGGTACCTTGTCGGCATTCGCTACCCTCAGCGACAACGGCATTGAGCGCACCGGCTTCTACGACGACCGCTACAACTCATATACTTATTATGTGCTCTCGGGCGTCAAGAAAGTCTACAAGGGCGTCGAACTGGGTATGGCATACAAGATTACCCCGTCGTTGACCGCCACATTTGCCGGCAACTACTCGCGCTTCCAGTACAAGAACAACCCCAAGGGTACCCGTACCTTTGAGAACGGCTTGCACCCCGATACCACTCAAACCGTTTACCTCAAGAACTTCTATGTAGGCTCGACTCCCCAATACTCAGCCAACATAGGTCTCGACTGGGCAGCCCCCGGCATGTGGTTCTTCGGCATCAACGGCACCTGGCAAGGCGATGCTTACGTCAACCTCTCGCCCGCCTACCACGAGGCTCTGCCCGACCTGTGGCAGAAGTATCCCGACCCCGAGCAACTCGCCAACAAGGTTGCCGAACTCTCGGTTCAGGACAAACTCAAGAACGCCTTCACCCTCAACATCTCCATCGGCAAGTTGATTTACCTCACTCGCACAGTGTCGATGAACATCAACCTCAACATCAACAACGTGCTCAACAACAAGGATGTTGTCACCTACGCTTACCAACAGGGTCGTATCGACACCTCCGACTACAATCGCAACGCATACCCCAACCGTTACACCTACGCCCAGGGTATTCGCGCATTCCTCAATATCGGTATCAGATTTTAATACTTAACAAGATATGAAAAAGATTTCATTATACATAGCAAGCATCGTGCTGGGGAGTGTCGCGCTGTCATCCTGCGATGACAACTGGGAGCAGCCGCCACTGGTATACCCCACTATCCCCGATGATGTTCAAGCCAATATGAGCATCTACGACCTCAAGACCATGTTCTGGCAAGACACCGACTCCTACGGCACCGTGATTGGACAGAATGAAGGCGAAGACATCTGGATTCGCGGTAAAGTGGTATCCTCATGCGCCTCGGGCAATATCTACAAGTCAATGATTGTCCAAGACGCCACCGGCGCCATCACCATCGGCATTGACGAGACCAACGTCGAGGAATTGTATCCCATGGGCTTCGAGATAGCCATCAACGTCACCGGTATGTGCATCGGGCGCTACAGTGGCTTGGTACAATTGGGTACCTACACCTCATCGGGTGTCAACCGCATCAGCGACGCCGACTTCCAGCCCCACCGCCACATCGGGCTCAAGGGCATGGCAGTGGGTGATACCACTACCGTCACCCTTGCCGAACTCAATGAGGCAAACCTCACCACCGAGGGCAAGAACAAGTGGCAGAGCCGCTTGGTGCGCATCGACAACATCAAGTTTGTCGAGGCAGGTCAACCCTTCACCAACGGCTCGACCACCTCGCGCTACATCATCGACCCCGATGGCAACCGCATGATTGTTTACAATAGTTCATACAGCGACTTTGCCTACGACACCCTCCCCTGGGGCAACGGCTCGGTAGTGGGTATCCTCTCGTGCTACCGCACCTCGTGGCAGTTACTGCTTATCGACGCCAACTCGTGCATCGACTTCGATGGCGAGGGCGCTCCCGACCCCAACCAAGTGACCCTGCTCGAAGAGCCCTTCGGTGCCAACAGCCAAGGCAACTTCACCATCGAGGATATCTCCATGGCTGAGGGTATGTCGTATGTATGGAAAGCCACCGAGAAGTATGGTATGACTGCCTCGGGCTTTGTCAACAGCACCTGCAATCCCGCCGACTCGTGGCTGGTATCTCCCGCCATTGACCTCAGCGACGTGCACGACCCCAAGGTCGCCTTCAGCCACTGCACCAACAAATTTGACGTCGACCCCGCCACTCAAGTATCCTGCGCTGTGCGCGTCGTCGGCGAGACCACCTGGACCACAGTCGAAATTCCCACATTCTCGAGCAACGCCGACTGGACATTTGTCGACTCGGGCGAGATTGACCTCAGCGCGTTCATCGGCAAGAAGGTACAATTCGGCTTCCACTATACCTCATCTGCCGCCTCTGCCGGTACCTGGGAGGTCAAGAATGTGGTAGTAACAGCCATCAAAAACTAATCACTAAATAATGCATCAGACAATGAAAAATCTGAAAAAATATATCTTAGGGATAGCAGCCATCGCGTCGTTGGCTACCTTGCCGGCTTGCCAGGACCACTTCGACGAGCCTAATATGGACGAGGTGCCTGTCGCCACGATGCAGCCCAACACCACCATCGCCCAAGTCAAGGAATTGTTGTGGCGCGATGACGCCAACTACTGCACCCGTGTCCACACCCTCGAGTGGTACAATACCCCCGAGGAGGAGCGCACCTCAGCAATTGACGACAACGGCACTCACATCATCATCTCGGGACGCGTCGTTTCATCCGACTATGCCGGCAACTGCTTCAAGTACATCGTGTTGCAAGACGAGACCGGTGCCCTCAGTTTCTCGATTAACTCCTACAACCTCTACCTCAACTATCGCATGGGTCAGGAAATCGTCGTTGACCTCACCGATATGTATATGGGTAAATATCGCGGCTTGGAGCAAGTGGGCTTCCCCAACTACAACACTTCGCTCACACCTGATGCCTACGGCGACCAATTCGAGACCTCATTCATGGCTCCCGAGTTGTTCCGCAGCCACATCGAACTCAACGGCAGAGTAGAGCCCGCCAAGGTCGACACCCTCACCGTCGACCGCATCAGCGACCTGAGCGTCACTCCCGCCGGCTTGCGCTACTGGCAGAGCCGCATCGTCCGCTTCAACAACGTAGAGTGGGTGCCCAATAGCGAGACTCCCACCCTGTCGACCTACCACTCCAGCGGCGTCACCCAGCAGATACGCGACACCGATGGCAACACCATCGACGTGCGCACCAGCGGCTATGCCAACTTCTGGAACATCAACATGCCCGCCGAGCGCTGCGACGTCGTAGCCATCATGGGCTACTACGTATCCCTCGCCGGCACCGGCGGCTGGCAACTCACTCTCCTCGACGTCAACTCTATCATGAATATCGGCTCGCCCACCGTTCCTCGCGGCAATGAAGATAATCCCTACAACGTCCTCGAGGCTATCGCCCTCCAAGTCAATGACCAGGGCAAGAGCGGCTGGGTACGCGGCTACATCGTCGGCACCGTCGCTCCCGAGGTAGAAACCGTATCGTCGAATGACGACATCGAGTGGACCGCTACCCCGACCCTGGGCAACACCCTCGTCATCGGTCAAACAGCCGAGACCAAGGACATCGCTGAATGTCTCGTTGTCGCCCTGCCCCAAGGCTCGGCTCTCCGCACCCTCGGCGCCCTCCGCGAGAACCCCGACAACTATGGCAAGCAAATCGATATCCGTGGTACCTTCGCTCCCGTGATGGGCACCCACGGCATCACCGGCAACTCCGGCGCCGCCTCCGAGTTCAAGATTGACGGCAAGGGCGGTGGCGAAGAA
Source organism: Muribaculaceae bacterium (assembly GCA_051871715.1). GTDB lineage: Bacteria > Bacteroidota > Bacteroidia > Bacteroidales > Muribaculaceae > CAG-873. Next base: position 11,881 of record JBJEDD010000067.1, read on the forward strand.
GAAAAGGGCGACGGCTCCGAAGACAAGCCCTACACCTGCGCCCAAGTAATCGCCATGGCTCCCTCATCGACCACCGAAGCCGTCGAGAGCGGCATCTGGGTCAAGGGATACATCGTAGGCTACTACGAGAACTATGACGCTCACTTCGAGACTGCCACCACCCAGCGCGCCAACATCCTCATCAGCGACAAAGCCGACGCTGCCGCCGCCAGCGACTGCGTATGTATCCAACTTGTCGCCCAGACCGATGTGCGCAACGCCCTCAACCTTGTCGACAACCCCACAGTCCTCGGCGCTCAAGTATCTGTACAGGGTGACGTGATGAAGTACAACACCCTCCCGGGTATCAAGAATACCTCGGCATACAAGATTAACGGCGAAGGTCCCGGCCCCGGCCCCGGCAACTCGGTAGTCCTCCTCGACGCCACCGACGGCACCGCCTGCGACAACTGGACATTCCAGACTGTCAGCGGTCCCGACAACATCTGGTCGTGGAAGAACTACAACAATAATTACTACCTCAACGGCTCGGCTTATATAAGCGGCGCCGCCAATGCCTCAGAGGCTTGGGCTATCTCGCCCATCATCAACCTCGCCGGCAACACCACCGTCAGCGCTACATTTGAGCACGCCGCCAAGTTCCAGACCACCCTCACCTCGCTCTGTGGCATCGCCGTGCGCGAGGAAGGCGCCTCATCGTGGACTATGCTCACCGTGCCCACATGGCCCGAAGCCGGCTCTTGGACCTTTGCCTCCTCGGGCAACATCTCCCTGAGTTCGCTCGCCGGCAAGAAGATCCAACTCGCCTTCAAGTACGGCTCGACCGCCGATGGCGCCGACACCTGGGAAATCCGCAACCTAACCCTCACCGGCGACGGCACTATCGTCATCGAGGGCAAGGGTGAACCCGGTCCCACTCCCGACCCGGATCCCGATCCTCAGCCTACCGATGAGTACAAGGGTCAATTCAACACCTTCAACGGTGGCACTCCCAAGTCGACCTACGGCACATATACCAACGCTACCGGCTGGGAAGCCGTCAACTCGGCTATCCTCAGCGGCGTCGCAGCCGGCGGCACCGAGCAGAACCCCCGCTTTGCCTTCATCGGCGATGACAAGACCCTCGCTGTTGCCCTCAACGGCAACAACACCAAGGTCGGTGTCCTCACCTCACCGGTTATCACGGGCGGTATCTCCAAACTCTCGTTTAAGTACGGCTTCGCCTTCGCCGACACTCAGGCTGAAATCAGCATCCAATTCATCCAGGGTGGCAACGTTGTCAAGGAAGAAACCCTCAAGGTCACCGAGATTACTCAGAAGACCGCCTACGACTACTCGCTCGACGTGAACCTCAGCGGTGATTTCCAAATCATCATCACCAACAAGTCGCTTTCAAACAAGGCAAGCAACTGCGACCGCATCGCTATCTGGAACCTCACCTGGGAATAATCCCACGGTAAACCATACCTCACAGAGGGTCGAGCCACATCGGGCTCGGCCCTCTGTTTTTACCTCAAAAAAGCGCAACAAAATACCTCAAATTACCGCAACAAAATACCT
>JBJEDD010000068.1:0-13811 GCA_051871715.1 Muribaculaceae bacterium
CCGATGGGTGAGTCGGCAAAGTTGCTGAGTATCAGCAATCTGTACGTCTCGGCTTCGTCGCGCTTGCCCTCACGCATGTACATGAGGTAGAGGTTGTAGTAAGTGTCGAGCCGGTATATGTTGTCGGGATAATCGTTGAGTAGTCGTCCAAACTGTCCTCGGGCGGCGCCGTAGTCCTCGAGTTTATCCTTGAGAATAACGCCCATATTGTACAAGCCCTCTTGGATAATCTCGTGAGCAGTAGCCTTTTGCTCGTCGGTTTCGGGGATTTGAGCGAGGTAATACTCGGGATAATGCGGGTCGGCGGCGCGAGATGCAGCATCGGCATCCTCGGGCGATACCGTCTCAGTGGTATCTGCCGGGGTATCCACGTCGGCTGCCTCCTCGTCGTCGGTGGCATTGAACTCATCGATGTTGAACTGGGTCTTGTTGCGGCGGCGCCAATTGTCCTCCAATTTGCGAGCACCCCAACGGCGCTGGAACTCGGTCTTGCCGGCATTTTTGGCAGCCGAATTGTAGAAGTACCACGAGTCGTCGGTGTTGATAGTGAAAGAGTTGGGGGTATTAGCGGCGCCTTGATTTGCTTGCTGTCCCTGAGCCTGTTGCTGGGCGTCGTATTCGGCGCGTCGTGCGGCTTCTTCAGCCTCCGCCTCGGCGCGACGCAGTTCCTCGATGATGCGGTTGATGATTTCCAAGCGTTGCTCAGGAGTCATCTCGGCTAAGCGCAGAAGGGAGTCTTGCAGGGTGACATTTTGCGAGTAAACAGCCAACTCGTCGAGCACATCCGAGCGGCGCTTGATATTGGGATAATCGGGGTAATTTTCGGGCAATTGAGGCACCGCCTCGGCGTAACACGGCTGGGCGAGGTCGTACTGTCGGCGGTCGAAGTACAGGCTGCCCAAGCGCAATTGATTGATGGCTTTGTCAATGCCGTTGCGAGTACTTTTTTCGGCTGCAAGTACGTAGTTGTCAATTGCTTGTGTGGTATCTCCACGCGATAGATATAGGTTGCCGATTGCGTAGTAAATCTGGTCGAGGTATTCCTTGTTGCGGTCGTAGCGGAGCATGCGGCGCAGTGCCTTAACCTCGGGAGTGATGTCCTCACCGGTGTAAACCTCGCTGCGACGTATGCGAGCATTAAACTTGGTGCGGTAAGATGCCGATGACGAACTGCCGGCTGCGCGGAAGGCACGGTCGGCTTCCTCGCGGCGTCCCAAACGGGTGTAAATTTGTCCGAGGAGGAAGCGCAGGCGGGTCTTCTGGGCGCCCTTGGCGGCATTTATTGCCCCTATGAGGTAGGGAACAGCCTCCTCGTATTGATTGCTCTTGATGTGGAAGTCGGCACGAACAAAGTCGTAGAGTCCTCGCAGTTGCTTGTCGCGGATACTGTCGGGCTTGTAGCGGTTGAGAATTACCTCCGCCTCAAATAGCCAATCCATTGACACATATGACCTTGCTTGCCATATCTCGGCTTCGGCAACCGTGGCGGGCAGCCACTTGAAGTGGCGACTTACATAGAAAAATGTAGATGCCGCACCGGCAAAGTCGCCGTTGAAATATTGCCCTTTTGCCATGAGCATCCACGCGTTGTGCAGAAAGGGGTTGTACTCCTCGCGCTTGTACCACGCCTTTTGCTCGGGGGTGAGTCTGCCGCCTTTCTTGGTAGGGCGGCGCTTGATTGAGCGCAGTTGGATGGCTTTTTGCCCCTTCTCGATGCTGCGGGTGAAGTCGCCCTGAGGCTGGGGCGCAGTGCTAACCGCTTTTGCCTCCACCGGGTGCATAAACAACTGCTGCGAGTAGTCGTCCTCGTAGTTGGTCTCCATGTCCTGGAGGGTGTTGCGGAAGTGCGTGTCACCATTGTAATATATGTTGTACTTGGTGATGAACGCTTGATAGTGGCGTGTGGCAGCGGTATTTTTGCGCGTCGAGCACGACGTGACAGCCATGGCGGTGATTACTACCACCGCTGCTAACATATATACAAAGGTTTGCCGCAACTGCCTCATATCTTATAAAACGTCTTTTGGGGCGTTTTATTGTTTTTCGCTCTCGGCATCCATTGCCTTGAGCGCCTGAGCCGGTGCCTTGGGGTACTCCACGCGCGTGTGGTACATGGTCGAGAGACGCTTTACAAATGCTTCCTTGATGAGAGGCACGTCGCGGAATTCCAGGGTGGAGGCGGCATGCAAGCCCTCGCTGATTTGCGAGTCGATGATGCGGTCGACCAGCCCCACAATGGATTCGCGAGTATATTCTTTGAGCGAGCGCGATGCCGCCTCGACAGCGTCAGCCATCATCAGCAGCGATGTCTCGCGCGACTGCGGGTTGGGCCCCGGGTAGGTGAATGGCGTCTTGTCGGGGTGCTCCTCGTCGGGGTGGGCGTTGCAGTAAGTGTAGAAGAAGTACTTGGTGATGCCGGCACCGTGGTGCTCGCTTATGAATCGGCGTATCTCGCCGGGGAGCCCAGCCTTCTCAGCCATGCGCAATCCGTCGGTGACGTGCCCGATGACTATGCGAGCGCTCTGGTCGGGCGGCAAGGCGTCATGAGGGTTGACACCGTGCTGATTTTCAGTGAAAAATGCCGGATTGCTCATCTTGCCAATATCGTGATATAGCGCTCCGGTGCGCACCAGTTGCTCGTTGACGCCGATGGCGCGAGCGGCATCGGCAGCAAGGTTACCCACGCCCATGGAGTGCTGGAAAGTGCCCGGACATACATCCGACAACTTGCGTAGCAACGACTGGTTGGTGTCTGCAAGTTCAGCAAGGGTCACGGTGGATACAAAGCCAAAGGACTTCTCAATGGGGAACATCAAGATGTATGCCATCGATGTGAGCAATGCGTTGACTATCAGGAACACGGGCATGCGCCAGGTGAAGCCCTCGAGGGTGCCGTTCATCAGCAATTCCAGGGCAAGATAACCACCAATGTAGCACACAGCCACCAGCGAGGCGGTGCGCAGCAGTTGCGAGCGGCGACGCAAGTCGCGCAGCGAGTACACTGCCACTGTCGTGGCGACAAATTGCAGGAATATGTACTCCAGGGCAAAGGTGGTGATGGGCGCGATGATGAGTACCGCCACATACGACACAAATAGTGCTGTCGCGGGGTTCATAAACACCAAGGTGAGGATGGGCACCATCGCCATAGGCACTATGTATGCGCCACCGGGTATGAAATCGCTGATCCACGCCGATAGCAGGAAGAATAGCGTCACTATGCTGAAAATGAACAAGGTAGCACGTGCACTATCAAATAGTTTAGTATAGAATAGGCTACAATAGCCTATCAGCGCACCTAACAGCAGCAATACATATATCACCTGCCCCAGCACGACGAGCAGTGCCGAGCGCGAGTCCTTGGTGACGCGCTCTTGCAGCAATTGCTCATAGGTCTGCAAGTTGGTGAAGTCTTGTGCCGTCACGATGTCGCCCTTGTTGATGATGGCTTGACCTTGGAGTATGACTCCGCGGTCGGCGGTAAGTATCTGAAATTCATTGTCGAAGTGGCGACGGTTGACATCCTCGTCATACACCAAATTTGGGCGTAGCAACTCGTTGAGATTTGCCGAGGCAAAGTAGCGGTGAGTTGCCGAGTCGGTAATCAGGCTGTCGAGCCGTGCATAGAGGTCGCGCACCGAAGTAAGCCCCGTTGACGAGCGCTCGCTCATAATATTCTTGTCAAGCACTCTGAGTCGCGGCAGCGAGCCGGCGCGCACCTTGGCGATATCCTCTGAGGATACTACACCATCTTCGTAGGCGTTTCGTAGAAGTCGCGCAACAGTCGCGTGATATATGCGCGATGCCGGCATACGCTCTATTATACTGTCAACCACTGTGTTATCAGAGGTATAAATGGGCACAAACTTGGATTGCAGGGTATCGCGCATATGCTCAACTGTCGCCGAGTCGGGGTGGATTGGTATGTCAAACGGGGCTATCAATTGGGCATAATACCACGGCTGACCCTCTTCGTAGAAAAATTTGTTATTGCGCTGGTGGGGGTAAAACCACACTATCACCACGGCAGCCGCGATAGCCACCATGATGCGCTTGGTCACCTTGTTGCTCAATATATCTACTATTCGTTTCATAAAATTCGTGCTGCCGATTTTATTCCGTTGATTGTGAGTACTTTGTTGCACAAGCTATGCACCACATCGGCTGAGGCTACCCTCACTGCAAGGTCGCAGGTGAATATCTCTCCCTTGGCTTGGATGTTGAGCGAGCGTATGTCGATTGCCAAGTGTGTGGAAATCAACTGGATAAGTTCTTGGAGGATGCCATGTCGGTCGATGCCCTCGATGTGGATATTAACCAGGAATTTGGCGCCTGAGTTCTCCCATGCGGTGGCTAAAATACGAGGTCCGTAGCCGGCTTTGAGCACCTGGGCGCGCTTGCAGTCGAGGGTGTGCACCTCCACCTTGTTGTCGTCATTGATAAAGCCCAGGGTGTCATCACCGGGGATGGGTGCACAGCAGTCGCAGGTGATAAAATTGGCATTGCCGTTCTCGTCACAGCGCAACATGTACACCTCTTTGGTGTTAATTTTTTCGTTGGCTGGCTCGCTATCGCTGTTTTTCTTGCCCAAGCCCAGCATTTTGCGGAAAATGCCCGGCTTGGAAGGCTGAGCAGCCTCGGCGGGCTTGCGGAGAGCCTTCACCAAGAAGTCGCCCAACATAATTTCCTCGTTGCCGAGTTGATAGCACAAATCATCGCGATTGGCTACATGATAGGTGCCCAATATCTTGGAAATCACTGCATTGGTGTCGGGAATATTATGCTCTGCGAGCCACTCGCGCAACATCTCGCTGCCCTTGGCGGTGATGGGCTGGCGCATTTTGCGCAACGCTTGACGCAGGCGGGTCTTGGCATGTGCGGTGACCAGGAAATCTGCCCATTCGGCTTGGGGCATCTGCGACTGCGAGGTGAGGATTTCGACTTGGTCGCCCGAGCTGAGACGGCTGCTCAGCGGCACCAATTTGTGGTTCACCTTGCCCGCGATGCAGTGAATACCCAACTCGGTATGCAGGGCAAATGCCACATCGAGCACCGTCGACCGAGCCGGCAGGGTGATCAACTCGCCCTTGGGCGTGAATACCACAATTTCCGAGGCAAACAGGTTGAGTTTCAGGGTGTCAAGGAAGTCAATGGCGCTGGGCTCTGGATTGTCGAGTATGTCCTTGATGGTACGCAACCACACATTCAATTCGCTCTCCTCGTCGCCCTCGCCTATCTTGTATTTCCAGTGAGCCGCAAAGCCCTTCTCGGCGATTTCGTCCATGCGCTTTGAGCGTATCTGCACCTCCACCCAGTTGCCGTCGGGACCCATAACTGTCAAGTGCAGAGCTTGATAGCCATTCGCCTTAGGCGTCACTATCCAGTCGCGTGTGCGATCGGGGTGCAATCGATACAGATCGGTGATTGCCGAGTATATCTCCCAGCAGATGGTCTTCTCGCGACTCTGATCGGGGCAGTCAAACACTATGCGCATCGCATATAGGTCATAGACCTCCTCAAATGGCAAGTGCTTGGTTTCCATCTTCTTCCATATGGAATACACCGACTTCAGCCGCGCCTTGGCTTCATATTTAAGTCCCATCTTGTCCAGTTTCTCCTTGATGGGCACCGAGAAATCTGTATATACGGCGGCTCGACGCTCCTCGCTTTGGCGTATCTTCTCCGAGATTTCCTCATATGCCTTGGGGTGCTCGTACTTGAATGCCAGGTCTTCCAACTCGGTCTTTATGGCAAAGAGGCCCAGACGGTGTGCCAGCGGTGCATATATATATAATGTCTCGCCGGCTATCTTGTATTGCTTGTTGGGCGCCATCGAACCGAGGGTGCGCATATTGTGCAGGCGGTCGGCCATCTTGATGAGCACCACACGGATATCTTCGCTCATGGTCAACAACAACTTGCGGAAGTTCTCGGCTTGCACCGATGCCTTATCGCCGAAGATGCCACCCGAGATTTTGGTCAAGCCCTCGACCAACTGCGCTATCTTTGCGCCAAAATGCTGCTCGATGTCGGCTACCGTGTACTCGGTGTCCTCCACCACATCGTGCAACAATGCCGCACATATCGATGTCGAGCCCAAGCCTATCTCTTGTGAAGCGATTTTCGCAACCGCGATGGGATGCAAAATATATGGCTCGCCTGAGCGTCGTCGCACACCGGCATGTGCCTCGCGTGCAAAGCGATATGCACGCTCGATTATCTCTACCTTCTTGCGGTGATTGCTATTCAGATACCCCTGGAGCACGTCCGCAAAGGCTGCTTCTATCATTTTATCCTCTTCTTCAGGACTTAATCGCTGAACCTCGGTCATAGTGTCTTTGTTTATCATTGCTTTATAACTTGCAAAAATACTACTTTTCCCCGTATCCTCAAAATTTTTTTCACCACCCCACCCCATTTCGACTTACATTCTACTTAGCATATTAGTTGAGCGAAATGATGTAGAATCTTGAGAATATTGTCTGTACGATCATACTCACCATATGGAAGCATACATTCTATTTCTTCTCGGCAATTAGGTCGATTTATCATTGCTTGAGACCAAATTGAAATATACTTTTTAAGATCAATATCTTTATCATTATCAAATAATACTAAAATGTCTTGTCGGTTATTCAATATATATACTAAATCTTCAAAATCGTGCGATACCCTTAGATCTTCTCCGGCACGACCTTTAATTGCTTCAATTTTCGTTGCTATGTAGTAAAGCACCGGCAATATGTATAGTGAAACGTTGTTGTTTATAACGTATTGTATCTTTTGCTGAATACCGGGTTTGTACCACTGGTTTGTAAAGCCCAAAATATTTTTGTCGCTGGGCATTATGTCCACAATTTCTCCTTTATAACGCCATCGACATATTACTCCTGATTCGGTGTCATTGACAAAATGTTGCAATCTTAGCAGCCTTTCAAAACTTTGCAGCTCGTGGTAACCGTCTATGTCTATTACGCAGTCTACGTCCATTGTCGGACGTATGTCTGTTGCTGCCGGGTCATCTGCGTATAACTCGGCTACTGAGCCTCCAACAAATACGACCTTGTGTATTAATTCTCCAAGTCCCTCGGCAATTAGAAGCAATCTTTCTATATTATTGTTCTCCATACTTCGATAATATAGCGCTTAATTCATTTTTGGCAATTTCTATTTCCCTTGCACGCCCCATTCTGAAAACATCAGTTAGCGCCAACAACTTATATAATGTCGTATCTACCTTCACTGCCATAGGAACCGTTTTGTATAGCGGTGTTATTGATTCTCCTCTAAGGTCTCCCTTTGAATCTCGCCATACATACACTTCTTTTCCTGACTGAATAAGTTGATTCATTGGAGGCGCTGATATTGCAGTAGCTATTCCCCTTACTTTTGATTGGGGGTATGCCGGAAATATATACTTCAATCCATGCACAATGAATTCTTGTAGCGCAAGTATATTTACTCGCTGCTTTCTGCTGTCTATCAATCGTGCAATCCGACTCCGCTCTAATGACTCTGATACTTCCGAAGCACTTATGCCCAGCTCTTTTGCCATTTGACTGTTGGTTATACTCCTGTTTGCTGCTGACACTTTTTTTAGTAAAATAACTACATCTTGAGGTCGCATATCATTTTGTTTAATAGTTGTTTAAACATTATTGTTCACAATTCGCGATTTGCAAATTTAGTATTTTATTCAGTATTGTGCAATTCTTTTTATAAAAATGTCAGGTATTTAATGATTGAAATATTTTTGGATGCCAGCAAACGGCAATATATTATCGCGTATATTATATGGCTATGTTCAATAATTGTTAAAATTTGGCTCTCTGCAGTTTTTTCACGCAAAATAATTGTATCGTGTGAAAAAAAATCGTACATTTGCAACGTTATAGGGGCGTTCCCTATACATTAATACATAAAACAACTGTTTTGACCTAATCAGCAACTAATTATTAATCCCAAATAACTAATCAAATTAACTAATAACCATGAGAATTTCTACTCTGCTGAATCATGGGATGCTCCGCGGTTTATCCGTAGCCGTTATTTGTGCTATGGGCTTTGCCGCTTCAGCCCAGACCTTCCTCTACGAAGGAGTGATTTACAAAGTGTCAAAGGGTACGGTTACTGTACAGCCCACCAAGATCGCATCGGGTGCCAACAAGGGCAATCCTACCGTGTGCGAGAATGGCGAAGCTCCCGACCAATACACCGGCGACGTTGTTATCCCCACCGAGGTTACTTACAATGACGTTACTTATCCCGTTGCCTCTGTCGGCACCGGCTTCAAGGAGTCTTTGATTACCTCTATCACTATTCCCGACGGTGTTGCCCTGGGTCGTGGCTCTTTCCAAAGCTGCGCCGAACTCCTTTGGGTAAAACTTCCCTCTGACCTTGCTCAAATCCAAGGTAACACATTCCAGGACTGTGTCAAACTCACCGAGATGACCATCCCCGGCTCCGTGACCAAGGTCGCTGCCGCTGCTCTCGCCGGCTGTACAGCCCTCGAGACCCTCACCATCGAGGAGAGCACCACTCCCCTGGTACTCGCTCGCGACGTATTCAATAACACATCGCCCGCTATCAAGAAACTCGTCCTCAACCGTCCCTTGGACGAAACCGCTATCTCAGCTTACGACAACAAGCCTTTCCGTAGCGCTACCGCCCTCGAGGAAGTTGTTATCGGCGGTGCAGTCACCTCTATCAGCGAGAGCTTCTTCGAGAACTCTTCACTGCTCAGCAAGGTGACCTTCGAGTCTGCCCTCACTTCGCTCGGCACCAGCGTATTCGCCGGCACCGGCTTGGTTGAGGTTACCCTTCCCGAGACCATCACCTCCGTATCAGGCTCACTCTTTGCCAATTGCAAGAGCCTCGTTAAGGTTACTTTAGGCTCTGCCGTTACTTCTATCGGCTCGACCGCCTTCCAGAACACCGCCCTCGCCGACATCAACCTCCCCGCCACCCTCACCTCTATCGGTGACATGGCTTTCTCAGGTGCTCAACTCGCCGGTGACGTTGTTCTCCCCGAAGCTGTCAAGAGCATCGGCATGCAAGCATTTGCCAACAACACAGGCATCACATCTATCACCATCCCCGCATCCGTGACCTCGATCGGTACCGGTGCATTCATGGGTTGCTCGGGCATCGCTAAGTTTGTCGTTGACCCCGAGAACACTGTTTATGCCGCTTCAGCCGACAATACCTACATCACCGACAAGGCAGGCGAAGTAGTCGTTGCATATGCTCCCGCAGCTCCCGCTACCGAGTTCACCGGCAACTTCAAGGAAATCGCCCCCTACGCATTCTACGGTGCTACCAACCTCGCCACTATCAGCCTTCCCGAGTGCACTACTTGGGGTGACTACTCACTCCGTGGTTCAGGTGTTACCGCTATCAATATCGACGGCACTGTTGGTCGCTATGTCGCTGCCGACTGCCCCAACCTCGCTACCGCCGTTATCGGTTGCAAGGAAGTCCCCATGGGCATCTGCTACAACTGCGCCAACCTCACCGACGTGACCCTCTCACCCAAGGTTACCATCGTTCGTCAGGACGCTTTCGGCAACTGTCCCAAGGTTGAGAGCCTCGACCTCGGCAACATCCTCGTTATCCTCGAGACCAACTGCTTCCGCGGCTCGGGCATCAAGAACCTCACTGTTGCTTCCACCTACCCCGCATCTATGGCTGACGGCGTGTTCATCGAAGGCGATGAAATCACCGTTACCGTGCCCGTTGACTGCGTTGAGGCTTACAAGGCTGCCACAGGCTGGAGCCTCCTCAACATCGTAGGTGATGCCAACCTCGCTGCCGGTGGCAGCAAGATGGGCATGCCCGCCGGTATGTACTACGCCGGTGACGACAATGACCTCCACTGCGTATACGCCGACGGTCAGACCGACGACTACGACATCAACATGCAACACACCTTCCAACTCGTTGAATTCGGCAACCGCATCTATGGTGCCAGCGCCGGCAACAAGTTCTGGTACGAAGGCACCGCATCGGCTGTAACAGGCGACGGCAAGCTCTTCTACATCTCTCAGGTTGACGACAACCTCTTCCAGGCTGTCGTGCTCGACAACACCGGTAACAACGCCTACAAGGACCCCACCGGTCTCTACATCTACGGCTCGACCCTCTATGTCAACGACCGCAACGTGTGCGTGCGCAAGATTAGCGCCGACGCCCTCGCCCTCCCGCAGGATTATCCCTCTTGGATGGAGAACAACTGGATGTCGTTCTACGGCTCTATCTGGACATACGGCTGTATCAAGAACGGCTTCGCTATCACTCAAGACGAAGACGCCTCCGGCAATCCCGAGCCTCGCTACTGGGTAGGTATGAAGTACAATGGCAACGGTCTCTTCTCGTTCAAGGAAGGCAACATCGGCACCTCTTCATCTGAAGTAGGCTCCGGCGCCGGTGCCAACGCTTACCTCACCGACATAGGCCTCATCGCTACTTGCTTCAACATCGATGCCAAGAATGGCGACCTCTACATGTACATCGAAACTGCCGGTACCGAAGCGACCCAAATCAAGGGCGGTCTCTACCGCATCAAGATGGAAGCCCTCGAGCAGAACCCCACTCCCTCGGCAGGTGACTTCTTCACCGCTCTCGAGGCTCAACTCATCGACGGCTCGCCCGTGAAGTACGAAGGCAATGCCACCAACGAGCACGTGGGTATCTCGCAACTCTGCTTCGACGCTGCCGGCGAATACATGTACTGGTGCTACCGTGCTCCTACTCCCGAGGAGGCTGCTATCAACGAGGGTCAAGACTACAACACCCAGAATAGCGGTCGCTACTGGTGGGCTGAAGCTTACGACGAGAACAATCCTCTCCACCACAGCGGTATCAAGCGCATCAAACTCGGCGAAGAGAATCCCGTTGTCGAGATAGTTATCCCCGACGTAACAGGTTACGGTATTGTTAACGTGAACTACGAAGGCTCCACCAAGCCCGAAGACGGCGTTGCCGCTCCCGTGGTTGAGACCAAGGTCGTAGCAGTTGCTGTTGCCGACGGCATCATCACCGCCGTTGAAGACGCCAACGTTGCTATCTACAACGCTGCCGGTACTCTCGTGAAGGTTGCCGCCCTCGCTGCCGGTCAAACCCTCGACACCGCCGACCTCGCCGCCGGTATCTACCTCGTTGACGCTCGCACCGCTGCCGGTGACCAAGTTGTCAAGATTGTTAAATAAGACTTAACAAATTCCCTCCATACAAGCCTGCCGACTCGCCTCGGCAGGCTTTTTTTGTTGTTTATGCGCTTTTTTTGGTAAACTTTCTTAAAGAAATAGCGCGGTACGAGTTTTTTTGATTACCTTTGTACATTAATAATATATAGAACTACTAACAACCCCATAAGAATAAGCCTATGACTCGCAAAGTATGCTACATTGTAGCCCTCGGAGCAGCCCTCGCCTTGTCGTCCTGCGGCAAGAAACTCGGGCAATTCAGCGCAGAGTATTTCACCACCAACCCCAACCCTCTGGAACTGGTAGGTGAGAAGGTCCCCGGACGCGTCAGCGCACGCATCCCCGCCGAATTTTTCCTGCGCGATGTTACCGTCACTGTCACCCCGGTATTAGTGTTTAACGGCACCGAAGTCTCCTCTACCCCCTACTCGTTCCAAGGCGAGAAGGTGCGTGGCAACAACCCCATCATATCCTATGAGTACGGTGGCAATGCCACTATCCCCGTGCAATTTGCTTGGCAACCCGAGATGGCAAAGAGCGAACTTGAACTCGACTTCCTCGTGACCCAAGGCAAGAGCCAATATGTATTGCCCCGCGTCAAGGTGGGCACCGGTGTGGTTGCTACCGCAGCCCTCGCCACTGCCACTACCGTGAAGCCCGCACAAGCTGTCGACGCCTTCCAGCGCCAAATCGACACTCAGTATGCAGCCGACATCCGCTTCTTGGTCAACCAAGCCAACATCCGCTCGACCGAGCTCAACAGCAACTCCATGAATGAGTTGCGCCGCGAAATCCTCGCTGCTGCCAACGATTCCACCCGCACCATCACCGAGCTCAACATCCAGTCGTATGCATCGCCCGAGGGTGCCCTCGACCTCAACACTCGTCTTGCTCAGCAACGCGAAGCCAACACCTCCGACTACCTGCGTGAGCACCTCGCACAGCAGCACATCACCGAGTTTGGCGAACTCACCGCTCAATTCACCGCCGAGGACTGGGAAGGCTTCCAGCGCCTCGTCGCTCAGAGCGACATCCAGGATAAGGACCTCATCCTCAGCGTCCTGTCTATGTACAAAGACCCCGAGGAGCGTGAACGCGAAATCCGCAACCTCTCCAACGTCTTTGAGCAACTCGCCGAGGAAATCCTCCCCCAACTCCGTTACTCGCGCATCACCGCCACCATCAGCGTCGTTGGCAAGACCGACACCGAGCTGATGGAAGCCGCGCTCAACGACCCCTCGTCGCTCACCATCGAGGAGCTCCTCTTTGCTGCCACCCTCACCGACGACAACGCTCAGCGCGCCCGCATCTACGAGGCTGCCACCAAGGCTTATCCCTCGGACTATCGCGGTTGGAACAACTTAGGTCAAACTCAGTACATCGCCGGCAACTACAATGCTGCCGAGGCATCGTTCAAGAAAGCCGCTTCGCTCGACCGCAACGCTACCGAGCCCGCTATGAACCTCGGTCTCATCGAGCTTAACAAGGGCAACTACGAACGCGCTCACCAACTCTTCGGCTCCGCAGCCGGCACCACCGAGCTCAACGAGGCTCTCGGCGTTTACTACCTCAAGACCGGTGACAACGCCGCCGCCCTCCGCGCCTTCGGCAACAGCAAGAGCAACAACGCCGCCCTGGCTCAAATCCTCAACAAGGACTATACCAAGGCTAAGCAGACCCTCGCCAGCATCAGCGAGCCCAACGCCACCACCTACTACCTGATGGCTGTCCTCGGCGCTCGCACCGGCAACGAGCAGATGCTCAACACCAACCTCCGCCAGGCTATCCGCATTGATCCCTCTCTCGCCAATGCCGCCCGCACCGACGCAGAGTTTGAAGGCTTCAACCTCACTCGCGCTCTCAGCAAGTAATCAACCCTACCCCATAACCCACGAGGAGGTGCGCACACAGCGCGCCTCCTCGTCTGTTTAATACATTTTGCATTCCAAAGAAAAATGCTTACCTTCGCAAGTGATAATAAAAATTTGATTAATGGCACGACCTATACAAGAAACCCCTATCCTCTGCGGTGAGGATGCTCGTCGGTTTGTTGAACTGATGAATACTCCTCGTCCTGAAAGCCGAGATCGCAAGGAGCAAATTAACACTGCTTACCAAGCAGTTATGCGTATGTTGTCCCGCAATCACAAAAATGACCGTTGAAGAGTTTTATCGTGATTACGACATACGCAAACTGGCTTATGGTGAGCGTATAAAAACTTTTTCTTGCGGAGATGAAGACTTAGATGACTTCATCCTTAATGATGCGCCCCTATATAGGAGTGCTCTTTTAGCCGTTACATACATTATCGAAAGAATATCTGATAGGCAAGTCGCCGGCTATTTCAGCTTGGCAAATGACCGCATAGCAATCAAAGATTTTCCATCTAATAACGAGTTCAATAAGTTTCGCAGACATAGATTTGTCAACGATAAAAGGCTCACCAACTATCCTGCGGTAAAACTATGCCGCTTTGCGTTGTCAAAAACAGCCAAAGGGCAACATATCGGTTCCATTCTTTTAGATTTTATGAAGCAATACTTCGTCGCAGACAACAAGACCGGTTGCCGATTTCTGACAGTAGATGCCTATCACTCAGCCGAAGA
>JBJEDD010000068.1:13911-48157 GCA_051871715.1 Muribaculaceae bacterium
AAAATGCTTACCTTTGCAAGTGATAAGATTTTGTCGATAAATTACACTTTTGAAGGTTTATGAATGATATATTATCATTTCTTGACGACTATGTTCTCAACAACAACCCCGATGAGATAGCCAAGGTTATCGCAGCCGATTTCCGTCGTCGTCGCATCGAGAAAGGACTCACTCGCGAGCAAATAGCATCGAAGTCAGCCGTGGCAGTGAGCAATATCGTGCGCTTTGAGCAGAAAGGACTCATATCGCTCAAAAATCTCATCGCTATAGCCATCACCCTAGGCTACAACGCCGAGGTTAAGAGCATCTTTGCTACGCCCAAATACTCGACAATAGAAGAATTAACCCAAATACGCCGTAATGCCGGCAAGAAACGCGCCCACCGCCATGACTAAGATTGACCATATATAGAGCGGGCGCGGCTTCCACAGCCGCGCCCGCTGTGGTATGGGTGGTAGTTAATCTATTATTTCACAGCGATTTTGGTAGCAACAGAACCTTGACGACGGATATACAATCCGGGGGTCAAGTCGCCGCTGACTCGCACGCCTTGCAAGTTAAAGAACTCCACGGGAGCATCCTCATCAGCAATGATATCGGTGATACCCGAGGGGTCGTGACGCAGAGCCACGGCAGTGAAATTGAAGGGATTACCACCCTCGGGATTGCCTTGAATCATCAAGCGGTCGGAGTTGAGACGCTCGGCGATATTCTCTGAAATTCCGAGAGCCTGAAGGTCGATAGTAGCGACAGTGGTAGTGCGCTCCACTTGTCCGTCACCACTTTGCGCCCAAATGCCATCATCGCCCCATGTGGTGCGCACGTTGAGGACATAGTTGGTATTATCACCGTTGTCAGCCGACAGATAAACGTCAAGATAGCGCTGACCTTCGTAGTTGTTAAAAGCTTCCTTAAAGAGCTCGAGGGTATTCCAATTCTCAACCCAGAAATATCCGCCCCAGATAGCGCCGTCGGGCATCACGAAGCCGTCATTGTGGATTGAAGCACCGGCGACCTTGAAGTTGGCACCACAGAGTTCGAGACCGGTGGCTTGGAGGGCAGCAAGCATATCCTTGGTGATGTATGCACGATAGGTATATGACTCATTGTCACCGAGCCAGCAGAAGCGCGAGCCGGGGAGTTTCTGACCGTCTGACTTAATCTCAATAACGTCGGTGGTATTGACCAAGTCGAGTTGGATGAAGTAGCCGACGGCAACATCCTCGAAATTAGAAGCTTCGAAGTAGAGCGGTGTTTCCCAGGAAACAGCCACAGGTTCATCGGTGGTAAAGATGGTCTTCACCAAGGTCTCTTGAGCGGAGACGGTAGCAGTCATAGCGAAGGCTGCGACGAGAGATGTTAATATTTTTTTCATTGTCGTGATTTTTATGTTATTTAATCATAATTTTTGATACTGAGTTACCCTGACGGCGGATATACAAGCCGGGGGTGAGGTCGCCGTTGACACGCTGACCTTGGATGTTGAAGTACTCGATGGGAGCATCCTCATCGGCAACAACAAGGTCCCCAACACCCGATGCCTGATTGACAAGCACAACGGCAGTGATATTGTAGCCTTTGTAGCCATTGTCTTTTTCGGAATTATATTCTTCACCGTCTGTGGTACCGGGGAAAGATTGAATCATCAGACGGTCGCTATTGAGCTTCTCGGTGATATTGGCTGCTGTGATACCCTGATTTTGCAAATCAATAGTAGAGAAAGTCGTGTGACGCTCCACTTGTCCGTCGACACCACTTTCAGCCCATATTCCGTCAGAGTTCCAGGTGGTACGCGCATTAAGCGTATATAGTTCGTTTTCAGGCTCTTGCAATTTAACCTCGAGGTAACGTTGACCGGCATAAGTATCAAACGCCTGTTCAAAAAGTTCAAGAGTCTTCCACTCGCCTTTACCTACCCAGAAGTAGCCGCCCCAGATAGCGCCGGCAGGCATTGCGAAACCATCGTTGTAGATAGACACTTCCTCAACATAGAAATCATTACCAAAGATTTGAATACCGCCGGCTTTCAACTTATTGAGCATATCCTCAGTGATGTAAGCACGATAGTGATATGTCTCGGCATCGAGTTTGCAGTATAAGGAGCCGGGCAAACGCTGATTATTCGATTGAATTTCAATGGAGTTAAAGAATTCAGTTTCATCATCATTCTTCAACTTGGCGTTCACAATCTTGATATAGATGTAATTGCCTACCGAAGCATCAACGAAGTATTCGGTACCATAATCCACGTGATTCCAATCCTTGATTTGAAATGCCGGGGTTTCTTCGGAAGCCTTAAATAATGTCGTAACGAGGTCGCCGGCTGCGCCCTCATAGGCATAAGCAGCGGTAGATACAGCAATTGCTGCAAGTGTTGATAGTAAAAATTTTTTCATTATGGTAAGAATTTTGGTTTGTTAGTATCGGTCGTCGCCGTTGGTGTGGCGACGACCGATATGTAATGATATTAATTATTTTGAAGAAACATTTATATTAGAAACCGTGATGTCGGCACCGTAGGAATTGATCGACCAGCAATTTTTGGCGACATTGTATATGCGATTGGTGTAGGTGAGGACATCGTTGATATAGAGGGATACGACCGAGTTGTCAGTGACAATAACCACGTTGTAGACATTGTCGGCGGGAGTCGGGAATACATACGAGTCGTTGTTGCCGATGAAGCCGTCGCCGCCCTCTTCTTCGAGGTTAATCTTGCGAATAGTCTCGCTCTCGGGGTTAACCATCAAGGTGTAGTACACCTCAGAGTCGGAGCCGCGAGCCAAGGAGATGCCGAAGCGGTCATTAGCCGACGAAGCAGTGACAGTGAAAGCGATGCGGTTGCGAGTCATCAGGCGTGGGAAGAGGTGGAAATCGTCGCCCGAGAGGGTAACGTCGGCGATAGCGGAGCCGGCGCCAAAATAGTTGGCGATAGCGGGCACCTCGGTGGTGTAGAGAGTACCATCGGCATTTTGGCAGAGTTTGTGAGCCACGAGAGCGCCGCCCCAGTCGAGGTTGCCGGTAGTGGAGTTGCCTGCCTTGGTGGCGCACCAGCCCCAGATGTAGCGGTCAACGCCATTGGAGGCAGTCTTGCCGGCGTAGAAGCCACGGCCATTGAGGAAGCCCTCGTGAGCGTCGGGCCAGATACCGGCATCGTTGGCGGTGCAAGCCTTGAGCTCATCGATGGTGCGCCCCTTAAAGTATTGCACGCGGCGGATAGCGTCGTGCTGCTCCGAGTAAACGAGGTACCACCATTCGCCCATTTGGAACAGGTCGGCGCACTCGTAGAAGCGGTCCCACATCATGGTCATGAACACACCGGCAGAGGTCCATTGACGCAAGTCGGTGGAGGTGTACTCGGCGAGCACGCCCTTGCCGTCGCGCTTGGTCGACACCAACATATGGAAGAGGTTATCCTCGCCACGGAAGACAAAGGGGTCGCGGAAATCGACATTGCTATACTCGTCGCCACCGGAGATAAGCACCGAGCGGTCCTTGGTCCAGGTAATAAAGTCGGTAGAAGTGGCGAGCATTACAGCCTCGTTGATGCCGGCAGTGATGGATTGCGAGGGTGAGTGTGCGGTGTAGAAAGTGTAGTAGACGC
The DNA here is from genome assembly GCA_051871715.1 of Muribaculaceae bacterium. Lineage (GTDB taxonomy): Bacteria > Bacteroidota > Bacteroidia > Bacteroidales > Muribaculaceae > CAG-873. The sequence continues at coordinate 17,516 of JBJEDD010000068.1, forward strand.
CATCATTGTAGATGGTAGAGCCTGTACCGAGGGCTGCGTCCAACTCCTTCTCAGAGCCACAGGGAACCAACTCGCCGAGCGAGGTATATGAGGCACAATCGTCGGTCTCGACGCACCAAATGGGGTGATAGGTGTATGCTTGATTGGGACGGAAGTCCTGGAGGTACATCACCTTGAAGTTATTGTCGACGGGGTCGTAGAAAGGCATGGGGTCGCCCACATAGCCCACATAAGGCTTGTAGTAGATGTCGGCTTTCTGCTCATCGGCAAAGTCGTAATAATTGGTGGTACCGGGGAGGTTGCGGTCGGTAATCACCGGCTCTTCGTCGCTGCAGGCAGTGGCGCCGATAGTGACGGCAGCCATCATAGCCAAAGCATATAATTTATTATATTTCATAATATCAAGGTATTAGCGATTATTGGCAGAGATAGTTGATGGCATTCTTGGTGAGAGTGATGATATTGTCACGGTAGGGGTTGTTAGCACCATTCTTGTCATACCACTCGTAGGCAGGAGTGCCGATGGTGATAACGCGTCCGGTGGTGTAACCCTTGAGGGCTTCGTAAGGCTCAAACTCGGCGATAGTGACGATATTGGCATCATAACTGTCGGACGAAGCGAGGGCGGTAGCGCCGGTGCGTTCTTGCCAGCCTGCCATATCATTATAGGGACTCCAGTCGACGTGCCAGCAAAGGGTGCGACCCGAGTTGGAGCATCCGGCAGCGAGAAGGAGTACGCGGCCGTTGGCATCTGCTGTGAGGCCACTATACAAGGGGTGAGATTCGTGACCGGTGATGGTGAAGCCGAGGTCATCAGCCAGGGTGGTGTAACTGTCGCCGCCATACATATCATTGGGGCTCTGTTGGTCGCGAGCGATGCGCCATACGTCGTTGATGTAGCGAGCGCCGTCGCGCGAAGCGAGGATAGCACCACCACGCAGCCAGTAGCTATTGAAGATATCGCGAGAATCCCACATCTGCGAGGGCCAATCGGTGAAATCGAGGTGGCACCACACCATCTTGAAGTCATCGAGTTTCACCTTGTTGTCGATAAGGTCTTGAACGGCTACATAAGTAACATTGGGAACATTCTCAATCATCCAGCGATAGGCAGCGGCAGCCTCGACATCGAGCAGGTCGGCAGAAGCCTTGTTGCCGACAAAAGCCTTGGGCTCTTGCGACATATCGTCGGGAATAACAGTGACGAGATACTCGACACGAGCGGTGCGCAACTCGGCGACGAACTTCACGGGAGCCGAGAAGTCGATGACACTGCCTGTCTCGGGGGTGACTGTTGCACCCTCGGTAACCTTGAAAGTGGCTTGCATGGCGGTGATATCAGTGCCCATGGGGACAAATACGGTGATAGTGTGGGCGGAGTTGTCAATCGAGCCTTCGTAGGAGCCATCGAGAACAAAGGAAAGGAACTCGACATTGTCGTGCTTGACAGTGAGAGTGTAGTCACACTCGACATCACCGTTGACCACGTGGATATTGCGAGGAATCGAGCCGTTGAAATGAGTGCCGGCGGGATAATCGCAAGTGGCACCGGGGCTGAGAGTGATAGCATCGATAGTGAGGTTGGAGAGGTCGACCGAAGTAGCGACATAAGCCACAATAGCCTTGCCGGGCTCATCGATAGTACCCTCGTAACCGCTGACGGTGATAGCAGTGATGGCGGTATCGCCGTCGAGGTCAAGATTGGATTTGTTATCGTCGCTGCAGGCGGCTACGGTTACAGCCATGAGTGCCAGCAGAGCGAAGTATAATGATTTAATGTAAGTTTTCATAGGTGAGAATAGATTACCAGTTGCCGATATTTTGAGTATAATGGCCGTTCGAAGCGCTCATCTGTGCAAATGGGATGGGCAGATATTCGTTTTTGTCGGCAGTGAAAGAGGCTTGAGAGTAAATCGAGCAGTCGTCGGCTTCCTCGGCATAATATTTATTGAGGACCGAAGCAGCCTCGCCCCAACGAACCAAGTCGAAGAAGCGGTCGCTCTCCATAGCCAGCTCGACACGACGCTCGCGCTTGACGATGTCGAGAGCCTGATCCTGCGAGTAAGCGCCGGTGTAAGCACGGACATTCATGCGCACGCCGTAGAGTGCTTGGTAGTCAGAAATCATAGCGGTGGACTGGCGAGCGCGGTTGCGCAAGGAGTTGACGATATCGATAGCACCGGGGATGTCTTGGTTGAGTTGGACGAGAGCCTCGGCACGCATCAGCAGCACGTCGGCATAGCGGAGGACGATGCGGTTCATAGGCGAGCCCCACCAAGCGCCTTTGACGAGATAACCGCCATCGGGGTCGACATTATGCTTGAGGGTAACATAGTAGCCGTAGAGACCATTTGAGCGGCTCCAGATAGCCGAGCGGTCCATTATATAATTTTTGTTAAACATATAAGGGGTGCCGGGCATGCCCACGGTGAGGAAGAGGCGCGGGTCGGCGTAGTCGGAGGTCATCTCGTAGTCGCGAGCATTGAAGTTGTCGACGGGTAAGCCGTTGTCGTCGGTGCGGAAAGCGTTGACGAGGTTCTGTGAGGGCTTGTAGAAGTCGCAACCGCCATCGGTAACACCGGGGATATTGGGAACAATTAAGCCGTAAGCCCAGTTACAGTTACCGTTCTTGGTACCGTCGTTGAATGAGTACTGCATAGCCCAAATAGACTCGGGACCATTCTCATACTCGGGCTCGGGGCGGAAATTGTTGTGGAAATCGGGCTCGAGAGCGCAACCCGAAGCAAGCATGATAGCGGGGTCGGTGTATTCAACAACCTTGCGCAAGTCGTCCATATCGATGGAAGTCACTTGGTGAGAGTTGACATCATCTTGGTGATAAGCCTTGTAGAGATAAGTCTTGGCAAGGTAAGCGGCAGCGGCGGCGCGGTTGGGGCGACCAACCTCGTCTTGCTTGTCAGGGAGATTGTTGAAGGCGTATTCAAAGTCGTCGATGATGAGTTGCCAGCCTTGGTCGTTGGTGTACTCTCGGTTGGAGAGGTTGTTGTAAGCCTCGGGCGAGAGGGAGGGGTCAATGGCAAACGGAATATACTTGTAGAGGCGCTTGAGGAGGAAGTGACCGTGAGCACGGAGGAAGCGCATCTCGGCGATGCGAGTGTCGCGCAAGGGATAATCCTTGCTATCCATCGATTGGAGCACCTGGAGGGCGGAGTTGGCACGCGAGATACAGTTGTAGAGGCGCTGCCACATATCCGAGATGTTCCAGTTGGTGGTGCGGATACCCTGCGATACCTCGAGTTGGTGGAATACGTCGCCGTCCTCGGTGCCGTTGCCGCCCTTGTAAGCGTCGTCGGAACGGACGTCGAAGTTCCACATTGAGAACGAAGAGTTGATATCCTCAGCCGAAATCCACACTGCATAGGCTGAGATGACAAGGTTGTCGACATATCGGGGGTCGAGGACCTGAGTGCCGTCGAGAATACCTTGCGGTTTGGGGTTATCAAGGAAGTCGTTGCAGCCGGAGGTGGAGAGGAGTGTGGCGGCTAAAGCAGCGGCATATATGAATTTTTTCATTTTCATCAGAGATTAAGGTGAATTAGAATGTAGCGTTCAAACCGAAAGTAATGCTTGTGGGGATAGGATAGCCGAAGTTGGGGTTCTCGGGGTCAACGCCGGTGAACGACTTGCTGCTAATGGTGAGGACATTCTGAGCGCTGAGGTAGAAGCGGAGGCGCTGGAGGTGGAGGCGCTCGGTGAAGCGTTCGGGAATTACATAACCAATCTGCACGTTGCGCAGTTTGAGGTAAGAGCCGTTCTCGACGAAGTAGGTAGAGACGCGCTTCTCGTTGTTAACATCCGAGCGAGTGAGTGCGGGAATGTCACTGTTGGGATTTTGTGGAGTCCAAGCATCGAGGAGACGCTCACCCTTGTTGAGGAAGCCGATATTGAGACCCGACCACAGGTCAGTTTCCTTTTTGAGATCGGAGATTACGTCTTGACCTTGAACACCCTGCCAGAACATCGAGAAGTCGACATTGCGATATTGCAGATAAATGTTAAAGCCGTAGGAGAAGTCAGGCACGGGGCTGTAAATCCATTGTTGGTCCTTCTCGGTGATGTAACCGTCGCCGTCGAGGTCGCGCCAACGGATGCGACCGACACCGGCGCCTTCTTGCACGGCGTGGTTGTCAACCTCGTCTTGCGAGCGGAAGATACCGTCAGCGACATAGCCGGCTTGAGCGCCGTAGGGGTGACCGATTACGCTGTACACGCCATTGCCGCCGAATGTACCGTTGGCAGCCACAGTAGTGGGGATATCAGTGATTTTGTTGGCATAAGTCGAGATATTGCCTGTGATTTCATATTCCAAGCCCCAAGAGGTCTTGTTGCGCCAGCCGAGGGTAAGTTCGATACCCTTATTCTCCATCTCGCCGGCATTAATCCACTGAGTGGAGCCTTCGCCCATAGCGGCGATGCCAGCCATTTGTACGAGGATGTCGGTAGTTTTCTTGAGGTATAAGTCCAAGGAGCCGTAGAAGCGGTTGTTGAACATGCTCCAGTCGAGACCGGCATTGTATTGAGTAGTGGTTTCCCACTTGATATCGGGGTTACCGATTTGGTCACGCTTAAAGCCTGATTGGAGAGTAGAGCCGCCATTGGTACCGGCGATATCATAGGATGTACCATAAGATTGACCGCCGGACTCGCTGACGCCGTAGTTGGGCACATATATATAATAGCGAGCGGTGTTGGAGATTTCCTGGTTACCGGTTTGACCCCAAGAGAGGCGGAGTTTGAGGTCATTGAGCCATGAGCGTGTGTCATTCATGAACGACTCGTTGCCGATGCGCCAGCCTGCAGATACTGAGGGGAAGGTGGCATATCGATTGTTGGCACCGAAGCGAGAGGAGCCGTCGCGACGCACGGTCACGCCCAAGAGGTATCGGCTATCGAAGGAGTAATTGGCTTTGGCGAAGAAAGATACGAGAGAGAAGCCGTCGCCCGAGCCATAAGCCTGTGCAGTACCTACACCGCTATCGGGCCACATGAAGTCGGGGTCGAGGACAGAGAATTCGGTTTTGTAAGCCGAGAACCATGAGGAGTTCTCGCGGTTAAGTTCCATACCGGCGAGGGCGTCGATGTGATGAACGCCGAAGTCGATGTTGTAGTTAGCGACCAAGTTCCACATCCAGCGAGTCCAGTGTTCCTGCTTAGCCTCAACGGCGTTGGTGGAATTGGCAACGTTGCCCTCGGTGATAGGATAAGTGAAGATGCGTTGTTGCTTCTGCGCATAGTCGAGACCGAAGGTTGTGCGGACATTGAAGCCCTTGAAGGGGTTGATATTAACGAAGGCATCACCAAAGAGACGCCAATAGGTGTAGCGATTGTCCTTGTTGCGGACGAGACGAGCGAGAGGGTTCTCGCGGTCGGGATAACCGCCGACAGGACCGGCAAATTCACCGGTGGTGGTGTAAACGGGGAGGGAGGGGTTGAATTGAAGGACATTCTCCAAGAAGCCGCCGGGAGCCTGCACCTCGGTGTTGCGATTGAGCGTAAAGTGCTCGCCGACAGTGACTGCACCATTGACAAGTTTATACTCAGTGTTCATACGAGCCGAGAGGCGCTCGAAGTCGGAGTACTTGATGATACCGAGGTTTTTGTAATAACCGAGCGAGAAGAAAGCGCTCATGCGGTCGGTAGAGCCACTCACCGAGAGGTTGTAGTTCTGAGTGATACCGGTGCGAGTGGTCTCGTCGAGCCAATCGGTATCAGCCGAGGGGGTGATGCCGGCAGCGTCGAGGTACTTGTCCATGGTGATAGAATTGAGGACAGGATAACCATTGGCATCATATCCCCAATTGAAGTTGTAACCGAGGCCGTTGGTGTTGGGGTCTTGTCCATCGTTGACATAAGCCTGCCACATGGCTCGACCGTAACCTTCGGCATTGAGGACGTTGAGTTGGTGTGTATAGAACTGAGCGGCAATCGAGGCATCGAGGGTTACCTTGAGGTCGCTACCGCGCTTGGTGGTGATGATGATAACACCATTGGCGGCACGCGAGCCGTAGATAGAAGCCGAGGCAGCATCCTTGAGGATTTGGATAGACTCGATATCGTTGGGGTTGAGTTCGTGCATGCCACTCTTGGTGGGAACACCATCAATAATGTAGAGAGGGTCATTGTTGTTGAGAGTACCGATACCGCGGATACGAACGGTAGCCGAGCCACTGGGATTACCCTCGGCACTGATATTCATACCGGGGACACGCCCTTGGAGCGCCTTGATGGGGTTGTTCTCATTTTGGCGAGCAATCTCCTCGACATCGACAGCGGTGATAGCACCGGTAACATCGACCTTGCGTTGAGTGGAGTAGCCGACAACGACCAGTTCGTTGAGAGCGGCAGTGCTTTCTTTGAGTAAAATAGTCATCTCGGGCTGTGCTTTCACGGTAATAGACTCAAAGCCTACATACGAGATAGAGAGGTCGGCACCCTGCGGAACGACGATGGAGAAATTACCATCGAAGTCAGTAGCGATACCGGCACCATTGGCCGCGCAACGCACCGAAGCGCCAATCAGCGGCTCGCCGTCAGATTCTGAAAGGATGACACCCTTGACCGTGATGTCCTCGGCATGGGCGACAACAGCAATCAGAAAAAGCAGAATCGTACTAATGATTGTTTTTTTCATGCTATTTTAGGTTAGTTAGTAAAATTTTTCTGCCGCAAAGGTATAATAAGATGTAGCGCCACATTATAAATAATGGTGCAAAGGATATAAAAAATCGGTAGATGCAGAAAAAGTAGCAGAAAAAGCCGAAAAATTCGGTATTATTCGGGCTTGTTGGCGAGATTTTCGCGTAGTTCGGTAGGAGTTTCACCGAATGCGCTGCGATAGCACTTGGTGAAATAAGCGGGCGAGGAGAAGCCTACCTCATAAGCAATTTCGGAGATAGTCTTATCAGTTGATAAGAGCAATCGACGCGCGTGCTTGAGGCGCAAGCGGCGGATCAACTCGACAGGTGTGTAATTGGTGAGCGACTTAATCTTGCGGTAGAATTGCGAATGCCCAAGTCCCATCTGAGAGGCGATATTTTCGATATTGAGGTCTTGGTTGGCTATTTCGCGATTGAAAATTTCGATGAAACGGTTGTAGAATTCGTTGTCGAGGTCGACCTGCCCTACGGCAACGGCGGGAGTGGCAGGGCGCTGAGTCGTGGCTGTAACGAGAGATGGGTCGGCACCGGCATAAATATCGCGGATGCGCTTGCGGTTGTCGATGAGGTTGCGGCACCGCGCCTCGATAAGTTCGGCGCTGAAAGGCTTGGAGAGGTAACTGTCGGCGCCGCAGTTGTAGCCCTCGATGCGCTTGCTATCCATAGCGCAAGCGGTGAGGATGAGCACGGGGATGTGAGAGGTGGTGACTTCTTCCTTGAGGCGCTTGCAACATTCCAAGCCGTCCATCACGGGCATCATGATGTCACATATAATAATATCGGGGACGAGGCGCATGGCTTTGGCAAGACCCTCCTTGCCGTTTACAGCGGTATGGATATCGTACTTATCGGCGAGCAACTCTGTGATTAGCAGGCGTATATCGGGGTTGTCATCAACGACGAGCAAGCAAGGCTTGTCGTCATCGGGATTGGTATAAGGTGTATCAATCAGGTCATTAGCAGAGATTTGCGCCAATTCGCCTTGGACATCTTCTTGAGTGATAAGCGCTTCGGGGACCACAGCAGTGGCGCCCTCGATGTGCTTGACAGGGATGGTGAATGTGAATACCGAGCCCTTGCCGGGGACGCTCTGCGCCTCGATGGTGCCGCCGTGTAATTCCACGAAGGACTTGACCAGTGTCAAACCAATACCCGTACCCTGTGCATGCACCGAGTCGGATTGATAGAAGCGCTCGAAGATATTGGCAAGATCTTCCTCGGAGATACCGATGCCGGTATCGGAGATGCTGACGCGGAGCATATCATCATCGAGCGAGGTCGCGATAGTGATAGAGCCGTTATCCGGGGTGAACTTGACAGCGTTGCCGATGAGGTTGAAGAATATGCGTTCCATCTTCTCTGGGTCGAGCGCGAGGGATATACAAGCCTGAGGCTCGGGCAAGTAAGAAAGTTTGATGTCGCGGCGGGCGACCACTGCATCGAATGAGGCAATCCACTCGCGGATAGCAGCATCGAGGTTGGTCTCAACGAGGTTGAGGGTGAGTTTGTCATTCTCGTACTTGCGGAAGTCAAGAATCTGATTGATAAGGCGATGCAGGATTTTGACATTCTTATCGGCGAGACGAGCAAGGACCGCCTGTTGAGGGGTGAGATTGGGAGCGGAAGCGAGACGAGCGACGGGCTCGGCGATAAGGGTGAGCGGAGTGCGCAAATCGTGCGACACATTAGTATAGAAGGTTAACTTGGCTTGCATCGCCTCGGCGAGTTGCTCGTTGAGGCGTTTTTGCTCCTCACCTTGCTGTTGCAAGAGTTCATTTTTGCGTAGGAGTACTGCTTGGTGGCGCTTGCGTTGCCAATAAGCACGAAGCAAAAGGAAAAGTGTCAAGCACACCAATACCAAGATGACAATTGCGGCATAAAACAGAGACGTCTGCGCCGAATGGGCGTGCCAGTAGGCATCGAGGCTATGCTTGAGTTCCTTCATCTTGGTTGTTTCTTGCTTGAGAGACTCGTTTTGTCGCAGCAAAATATCGGCGTTGGAGAGGTTGACAGGTGAGGACAGGGGCAAGGTGATTTCGCGACTGAATGACTCGCCTTTAAGGATTTTTAAGGCTTCCTTAATAAGGAGATTTCCCTCGGTGGGATAAAGGAAAGTAGCATCAATGACCCCGTCGGCAACGGCTTGGATACCAATCTCCGGGGCGGCATCGATGCCAAGGATTTTAATTTTATTTAACCCCTTGGCCTTCGCCACATTTGAGGCAGCGATAGCCATACGGTCGTTGTGGGCATAAACGAGGTCGACATCCGGGAAAATATTCAATAAAGAGTCGGCAACATGTGCGGCATCCTCGTAATTCCAGTTGCCAAATCCGCCGCCGCAAATAACTCCTGAACCGCGAGTAAATACCTCGTCGAAGCCCCCGCGTCGTCCATCGGTGGGCGAGGAGCCTTCCAAGCCATAAATCTCAATAGCAGTGGGAGTTTGGTCCAGGATAGAGAGGGCATAACGCCCAGCCATGCGCCCGATTTCGGCATTGTCGGTGTGAATGCGCGAGGTGTAGCAATCGCTGTTAATGTCGCGGTCGAAGATGATGACCGGCATACCTTGATTATACACATCTTCTATAATAGGGGTGATGGCATCAGCCTCGCGAGGAGCAACAATGATGATGTCGAAGCCGTTGTCGGCAAAATACCGGATATCGGCGATTTGCTTGTCATTGCTATCCTCGGCAGAGCGTATCTCGACGGTGACGTCTTGGTGGAACATCACTTCGCGAAGGATCTCGTCGTTGCACTTGGAGCGCCAGTCGTCAGAACTGCACTGGGAGACACCGATTTTGTAGACCTTATCGCTGTCGCAAGAGGTATATATAGAGAGAAAGAGAGCACAAACTATGAGCAGCAGGGTGTTCTTCATGGATTGTAGGGTTGAATAAAAATTATTGGCAAAGGTAATGATTTTGTAAATAAATATTTTGAATTTCGTTGTAATTTTTCGGCAATGACGAAAAAATACCACCATTTGCAGACTTTTTTATAACAGCATAGTCCTAATAATTAGTAGTTTTGCAATGCGAAACGAAAAAACAATCTATTATCGATGAAAAAACCAATAACATTAATAGCCATAGCGAGCGGCATCGCACTGAGCGCCGCGGCAGCCGAGATAGAGGTGAACCATCTCGGCACCAACAATACTATGGTGCGCATCGACAGCGAGAAGCATTATTTGCTGATGCCGGTGCAAGAGAGTACCGATGATGACCGCATCGAAGTCATCGTTGACGGTAAGATAGACCAAGTGATATATGTGCGACTTGCCAAGCAGCGAGTCGACTTCAGCGTGCCGTTTGACTTGTCGCAATATGGAGGCAAGCCGGTGTTGCTGAATATAATTACGTCGCAGAGCCGCTCGTCGGTGCGCGAAGTGAGCAACGATGCCTGCTGGCACAAATTGGTGGTGAGTGATACCTTTGACACCACCAATCGCGAGGCATATCGCCCGGCATATCACCACACACCGCTATACGGATGGATGAACGACCCCAACGGCTTGTTCTACAAAGATGGTGTGTGGCACCTATACTATCAGTGGAATCCCTATGGCTCCAAGTGGCAAAATATGAACTGGGGACACTCCACGTCGACCGATCTCATCAATTGGGAGCACTGCCCGACAGCCATTGCTCCCGACGCAATAGGAACAATTTTCTCAGGTAATTCAGTTGTCGACCACGACAACACGGCAGGCTATGGCAGTGATGCCGTAGTATCGTACTACACATCGTGTGGAGTGAGTCAGGTGCAGAGCATGGCATACAGCCTCGATGGTGGCTATACGTTCACAAAATACGCAGGCAACCCGGCAATCACCCTTGACAGCGAGGCTCGCGACCCCAATATCGTGCGCTACGAGCCTACGGGCGAGTGGGTGCTTGCCTTGGCTCATGCGCTCGAGCGCGAAATACTGTTCTACACATCAACTGACCTTAAGCATTGGACCCTGCGCAGTTCATTCGGCAAGGGACTGGGTTGCCAGGATGGTGTGTGGGAGTGCCCCGACCTCTTTGAATTGCCCGTGGAAGGTAGCGACACATCCAAGTGGGTGTTGCTCGTGAATATCAATCCCGGCTGCCCCTTCGGCGGTAGCGCCACACAATACTTTGTTGGTGACTTCGACGGCAAGACCTTCACAGCCGATGCCGATACCACCGGTGTGGTGCCCACCAAGTGGATGGACTATGGCAAGGACCACTATGCCACAGTCAGCATTTTTGACGCACCCGATAATCGGCGTGTGGTGCTGGGGTGGATGAGCAACTGGCAATATGCCGCTGAGGTGCCCACTGTGCAATATCGCTCGGCAAACACACTGCCTCGCGATGTACGCCTGTTCAAGGGCGACGACGGGCAATTGTATCTTGCAAGCGCAGCCTCGCCCGAGGTCGACGCTCTGCGCGGAGCCGTAGTGAGCCGCTGCGGGCACAAGCGTCTCAGCAACAAAGCACGCACCTTCCTCTTACCAAATACCAACGCAGGCATCTGCGAAATTCAAGTAGACCTCAAGGCACAAGCCGGAGCACAAGCCATCTTATCACTGCAAAACGAAAAAGGCGAGAAAGTAGACATTGTTTATAATAAAGACCTCAAGACGCTGAGTGTCGACCGTCGCAATAGCGGCATCGTGGACTTCAGCCAAGACTTCACCTGTGTGACTACCGCACCTCTGCACGCTGATAGCGAAGTATTGTCGCTCCGCGTCTTTGTCGACCGCTCGTCGATTGAGGTATTTGCCAACGATGGCGAGGCGGTGCTCACCAACATCGTATTCCCCACAACACCCTACACTACTATCAGCGCCACTGCAAGCGGCAAAGCCGAGATCAATTCACTGAAAGTATACTCCATAAACGCTAAATAAAAATCTCCATGACAAACAACCAACAAGCCGGCGGTCACAAGACGACGTTGCTGCAGTTTATCCCTGTGATGCTCTGCTTCTTTGCAATGGGATTTGTAGACTTGGTAGGCACAGCATCCAATTATGTACAGAAAGATTTGTCGCTGACAGATACCGAGGCAAATCTGTTCCCCTCATTAGTATTCTTTTGGTTTTTGATATTCGCCGTGCCGACCGGCATGTTGATGAACAAGATAGGTCGCAAGCGCACGGTGCTCATCTCGCTGGTAGTGACAGCCTTGTCTCTTGTAATCCCCTTGACAGGCAATGACTACTACACTATGTTAATAGCCTTCTCGCTGCTGGGCATCGGCAATGCAATCATGCAGACATCACTCAATCCCTTGGTAACCAATCTCATCAGCGGAGACAAATTGGCGTCGACTCTCACATTCGGGCAGTTTGTCAAGGCGATAGCCTCGTTCTTGGCTCCAATCATTGCCGCCTGGGCAGCGACAACGATGATGCCCACCTTCGGCTTGGGTTGGCGAGCCCTGTTCGGCATCTTCGCCATCGTGAGCCTGCTGTCGATTGCGGCTCTTGCAGCCACTCCCATTGAGGAGGATAAGCCCGACAAGGCATCGAGCGTGCTGGATTGCTTGAAACTGCTGGGGCGCCCGTTCGTCTTGCTATGCTTCATCGGCATAATGTGCCACGTGGGCATCGATGTAGGTACCAACGCCACCGCGCCCAAGATTATGGTGGAGCGCCTGGGCTTGACTGTTGAAGAAGCCACCTTTGCTACCGGTGTGTACTTCATCTTCCGCACCGTGGGCTGCTTCCTCGGCTCGTTCATCTTGCGCTACATTTCTTCACGCATATTCTTTGCCGTGAGCGTGGCAATAATGCTTGTTGCAATGGTTCTGCTGTACTTCGGCGACACAATGCCTATATTGTACACCGGTGTAGCAATGGTGGGCTTCGGCAACTCCAACATCTTCCCCATCATCTTCTCGCAAGCCTTGCTGTCATCGCCCAAGGAGCAGAACGAGGTGTCGGGCTTGATGATTATGGGTCTCTTTGGCGGCACAATTTTCCCCTTGGCAATGGGAGCCGCCTCGGATGCCATCGGTCAGATAGGCTCAGTGGCTGTAATGGCTGTGGGCGTCATCTACCTCTTTATCTATATGCCTAAAATTCAAGAACATAAATAAAAAACCTAAAACCGCACGACCATGAATGATATCGTAATAGGAATGGGCGAAGCCCTGTGGGACGTCCTCCCCGAAGGAAAGAAAATCGGTGGCGCACCCGCCAACTTTGCATACCATGTATCTCAATTCGGCTTGCCGAGTTGCGTAGTGAGCGCCGTAGGCGACGATGCCTTAGGTGCCGAAATAATTGAGAATTTCACATCCAAAGGTCTTAACCAACTGATAGAGAAGGTGCCCTATCCTACCGGCACCGTGCAAATAGAAATCGACCAAGCCGGTATCCCGCAATACGAAATAAAGGAAAATGTGGCATGGGACAACATTCCCTACACCGCACGTCTCGAGCAACTCGCCGAGCGCACCAAGGCTGTGTGCTTCGGGTCGCTCGCCCAGCGCAATGTGGTGTCGCGCAACACCATCAATCGCTTTCTCGATGCCATGCCTGCCGACAACGACCGCTTCGTGATATTTGATGTCAACCTGCGCCAAGGCTTCTATAACAAAGAAATATTGTGCAACTCTATGGAGCGATGCAACATATTGAAAATCAACGATGAGGAGTTGATTACCGTGAGCCGCCTCTTCGGCTATCCGGGCATAGACTTGCAAGACAAGTGCTGGATCTTGCTGGGCAAGTACAACTTGAAGATGCTCATCCTCACCTGCGGCATCAACGGCTCGTATGTTTTCACCCCGGGACACGTATCCTTCCGCCCCACCCCCAAGGTAGACGTTGTGGATACCGTGGGCGCCGGCGACTCGTTCACCGCAGCGTTCATCGCCGGCATCATCAAGGGCAAGAGCGTCGCCGAGGCACACCAACGCGCTGTCGACGTTGCAGCCTTCGTGTGCAAGCACAAAGGCGCAATGCCCATCCTTCCCGCTGAATTAGTTGAATGTTGATATTACAGGCTATAAGATTTAATAGGTTATTAGTTTTTAAGGTCATTTGTTAGAACATCTGCAATTCTGAGGTAAGTAGGTTATAAATACTAAATGCCTGTAAACCGAGGTGGTCGACTGCGCCGAGCAGCCGGCCACCTATCATTTTGTAAAAAAATGGCTCAAATGTAGATTTTCACAAATGTTTTAACTACTTTTGCAAATAATAAAAATGACAACTTAATCAAAAATCCATAATGAAGAAATTAGACATCAGAGAGAAACAAAATATTGAATTCAAGGAGTCTTGGCGCGACGAATATCTTAAATGGGTTTGTGGTTTTGCAAACGCCCAAGGAGGGAAAATATACATAGGCGTAAATGACGACCAAGAGATAATAGGGGTAAACGACACCAAACGACTTATGGAAGATATTCCCAATAAGATAGTCTCATTATTGGGAATAGTAGCAGATATTAATCTGTATGAATCTGAAGGACTTGAATATATTGAAATAGTAGTAAATCCCAGTAACGTTCCAATCTCATATAAAGGACAGTATCATTATCGCTCAGGCTCAACAAAGCAAGAATTAAAGGGAGTAGCTTTGCAACAATTCATTCTGAAGAAGATGGGACAGTCTTGGGATGACATGCCTGTGCCATATGCTACTATAGAGGATATCGATCGCTCAGCAATAGATTACTTTCTTCGTCTCAGTCTTGCTTCCGGACGAATCAGTGAGGATGAAACCAATTCATCTACTGAAGATGTATTAAAAAACCTTAACTTAATCACTCCTGATGGGGGTCTAAAAAGCGCTGCTATTCTTCTATTTGGCAAACAGGTTATCAAATTTTTTCCATCAGCGGCATTTAAAATAGGTCGTTTCCACACGGACGAAAGCGACTTAATCATTCAAGATGTTGTTGATTGCAACATCATCCAAATGGCAAGCAGAGTAATGGATGTTCTCCGTTCTCGATACTTGGTCTCGCCAATCAGCTACGAAGGAATGCAACGTATTGAAAAACTGGAGATACCGGAGAAAGCCCTAAGAGAGTTGCTCTACAATGCAATAGTACACAAACAATACTCAGGTCCGGCAATATTGATGAGAGTGTTTGACAAAAGCGTAGAAATATGGAACTACGGATTATTGCCTGAAGAACTCACTCCCGAAGATTTAATGAAAAGACATGCTTCTTATCCACGCAATCCAAATATAGCCTCGGTTTTTTACAAAGCGGGGTTTATTGAAACATGGGGTCGTGGATACAAAAAGATATGCGATGAGTTTGAGAAAGCAGGTATACCTGTTCCAATAGTCGAAGAGAATGGAGGTGGTGTACGTGTAACAATACAAAGGAAAGCCAATGTTAGCAATACAGCAAATAGTGGCACTGTAAATGGCACTGTAAATGGCACTGTAAAACCTGCAAAAAGGTACGAAACAATATGCAAACTACTCAAAGACAATCCCGGAATGACAATACGAAAGATCTCAGAGGAGCTGAATATATCCCAGAGAACCATCAAAAGAGACCTTGCTAATATGCAGAGAAACGGCATTATTTGCAGACAGGGTAGCGACAAAACCGGTGTTTGGGTCATTCTTTCGGATGCAGAGTGAAGCATAAAATGGGGTGGATACTTTGATAATTGCGACATAATTGCTAAATTTGCTCGCGAGAATGGAGCAGTTGCTGTACATATTACCACGAGCAATAGCCATCGGCGTGATAATTTCGGCGCCAATGGGCCCTATAGGTATGCTCATAATCCAACGAGCACTCACCAAGGGACGCTGGTCGGGCATGTTCACCGGAGTGGGCGCCGCCCTCAGCGACTTGATTTACTGCTTGATTACCGACCTGGGACTCTCGGTGGTGGATTATGTCGACTCACGCCCCGGGTGGCTCACCTTTGTGGGTGCCGGTGTTATCGTGGTCTTTGCGCTATACCTGTTCCGCAACAATCCCACACGCGCACTGAAGACGGCACAGCCGTCAGAGAGCAATAGTTATTGGACCGACTTCGGTACGGGATTCTTGCTCACGTTCTCCAATCCGTTCATTCTCATCATCACTATGCCGGTGATGAACAACATAGCGATGCTCCCGCCAGAGCATAGCGTGGGACACTACATATTTGCCTTCGCCTGCGTGCTATTGGGCGCGCTAATGTGGTGGAATATAATCACATGGCTTGTAAGTAGATTGCGCCGCCGCTTCAATGTACGCTCACTGTGGCTCATCAACCGCATCGTCGCATGTATCTTGGTAGGCATGGCTATTTATATCGTCTTAAAACCCTTTATTTGACATGAACACACCACTGCAAATACCACGCATCGACCGCTTGGACGACATCGATGACATCAATGCCATCATTGTCGAACTTGACGACAAAGGGGCGCGTGGCGATATCAATTGTGTCAACTGGCGCGAAGTGTCGCCCTACCGACCGATGGCTGCTTTTTCCATTGCTTACTCGACACATTATATATATATTGACTTCCTCACTCGCTGCAATTATCTGCGCGCGGTAAATACAGCCGACCAATCGCCGGTGAGCCAGGACTCGTGTGTTGAGTTTTTTATTGACCCACTGGGCGACGGACATTACTGGAATTTTGAATTCAACTGCATCGGAGCCATCAACGCATCGCACCGTCGCGAGCGCCCCAATCCTACACGCCTGACATCAGAGGAGTTGGCTACAGTGAAGCGCTATGCCTCGTGCGACACCAAGCCTTTCTGCGAGATAGAGGGGCTCTTCACATGGGACCTCCTGGTGGCTATTCCCCTGAAATTGATTGGGTTGGATGCCGAGTCTATGCCCACCACCGCGCGAGCCAATTTCTACAAATGCGCCTCAGCGACCACCGAGCCACATTACCTATCGTGGCACCCCATAAACACCGAGAAGCCCGACTTTCATCGCCTGGAGTTTTTTGGCGCAATTACATTCCTCAATAATCCATAAGCAACTATGATACAACGTATTATCACAGCAGTAATCCTCACCATAGGCATCATCATCGGCACAGCGGCACAAGCGCCTCGATGGCTCGAAAGCGATGCCTCGACAGCCATAGCATCGCGCATACGCGCGGATTTCCCCTTCACAGTCGAGCAATTCAAGGCACTGGCAGCGAGCCACGATGCCTCACTCACCTCGGAGGTCATCGACGAGATGATACTCAACAAATATGTTGAGACAATGGTCATTGATGACACTGTGCGCGTGTTCCGCAAGGCGCTGCGCAACCTCAACCTACTTGATCCATCGCGCAATGGCAAGCAGATACATCGCGGCGATGATGCCCGCGATGTCGATATCAGTTATGTTGACTCTGTAATCGACTGGACTACAGGCGCCAACCCCTATGGAGGCGCCCACCGCGTGGAGTATGCTTTCATCATCGAAATACCCGGGCACCAAGCCCTTGCAGGCGACACAGTACGTGCATGGATGCCGGTGCCTATCACCTCGGCTCGCCAACGCGATGTAGCCATCACCTATACCTCTCAACCCGAATACATCCTCAGCACCGGGCGCTCGGTGCACAACACCATATACTTTGAGGCGCCGGCGCCGGCACTCGGCGACACATTGCGATTGGAGTATCGCGGCTCATTTATCACCACCGGTCAGTTCTTCAGCGAAGATTACATCTTGGAGCACCTGCAGCCCTATGATACCACCTCGGAGACCTATCATCGCTACACCGTCACCGAGGCGCCACACATCGTGCGACTGCCCGCTCTCGCCAACGCCATCGCCGGCACCGAGACCAACCCATATCGCCTGTCGGAGCGCGTATTTGACTTCATCAGCCACATCCTGTGGGCAGGGGCTCGCGAGTATAGCACCATCGACTGCATTCCCACCTATGTCCTCGAGCAAGGGCATGGCGACTGCGGGCAAGTGGCTCTGCTGTACATCTCATTGATGCGCACCCTCGGCATCCCCGCTCGTTGGGAGAGCGGCTGGATGCTCCACCCGGGCGACAAGAACTTCCACGACTGGGCAGAAGTATACTTCGAGGGCGTGGGCTGGGTGCCCGTCGACCCCTCGTTCAGTAATTACAATCTCGCACCTCGCGTGGAGAGCCGCGGCTTCTATGGTCACGGCATGGACGCTCACCGATTTGCCTCTAACACAGGTATTTGCGGCGAATTGTATCCTCCAAAGCAATTTGTACGCTCCGAAACCGTCGATTTCCAAGCCGGCGAGGTGGAGACCTCGCGTGGCAACCTCTTCTACCACGGCTGGAAGAGCACCCTTAAACTTATTAACGTAACACCTGTCAAAATAGAACCATGAGATACTCAAGATTTTCAGCCATATTGTTCGCAGTGATAATCGCTGCCGCACCGATGCTCGCTATCACCGGCGCCGAGGTGCTAAAAAAAGTTAAAAAGCAAGTTGCTCCCGACAGCCGTCAGGTGGTCTACGAATTGGAATTTGATGGTAGCACCGGTGCGACAGGGGTCCTGCGCGGTGTCACCTCCGAGGCATCGGCATTGCAAGCCACCGTCGACGTCCTCAATGCCGCCGGCATCGCCTTTGACAATCAAGCCGTCGCCTATCCGGCAGACAATTTCGGCTTGGTCACCATTCCGGTAGCCACCCTGCGCACACGCCCGGCACATGCCGGCGAGGTAGCCACGCAAGCCGTTTTGGGCACACCCGTGAGGATACTTGAAAACAAAAAAGGCTGGATGCGCATCCAGACACCCGACGGCTATATCGCTTATGTGCCTGACAGTTCGATTGCATCAAAGTCCAAAGCCGAGATGCGTGCCTGGCAACGCGACACTACACGCGTGGTAGTCACCAACTTGCGCCAAGTTTACCTTACATCTACACCCGGGAGCAACAATCCTCGCCAATGTGTGAGCGAACTGTGTCTGAGTAGCATCGTGACCATTAAAGCCGATGCCGCTGCCGACTCGCTGTGGGTGTGCGTACAACTGCCCAATGGTCGCTACGGCTGGGCAGAGCGCTCCAACTTTACCCCCATCAATCAATGGGCTAACCAAGACCTCGACATTGACCTCATCCTCGACACCGCCTACTCGATGGAAGGCGCACCCTACCTGTGGGGCGGCACTTCCAACAAGTGCACCGACTGCTCGGGCTTGGTAAAAATAAGTTACCTCAACAACGGCATTATCCTGCGCCGCGATGCCTCGCAACAAGCCCTCACCGGACAGCGCCTCGGCACCGATTGGGCTGAATATGAGGCAGGCGACTTGCTATTCTTCGGCGACGCCGCCAAGGGCAAAGTGACCCATGTGGGCATCTACGACAGCGACAGCCGATATATCCACTGCTCGGGACGCGTGAAGCGCAACAGCCTTGACCCCTCGGCAAGCGACTACCTGTATTCGACACTGTGGGCAGTGCGCATCCGCGGCAAAGTGGGCACCAACGGCATCACTCGCGTTGCCGACCATCCTTGGTTCTTTTGATACCCAACCATTTAACAATCTATAACCTACCCCAATATGAATCGCAGAAACTTTCTCAAGACATCGGCATTAGGGCTGGCGTTTGCCGCCTCACCTATCTCGATGTCGGCGCTCGACAGCCCTACTCGCACCACCACTCGCTCGGGCCGTCTCAACCTCTCGTTTGAGCCTTACGAACTCAAACTGCGCCACTCGTTCAATCTCGCTCGCTCGCAACGCACCACCACGCCCGACGTGCAAGTGCAATTGGAATACGACGGCATCATCGGCTATGGCGAGGCATCAATGCCTCCCTACCTGGGCGAGAGCGTCGAGTCAGTGACCAAATTTCTCTCGAGTCTCGACTTGGCTCAGTTCTCCGACCCCTTCCGCATCGAAGATATCCACGCATATATGGACAGCATCGCCGACGCCAACCGCGCAGCCAAGGCTTCGGTCGACATCGCCCTCCATGACCTCTTGGGCAAAATCATGGGGCAACCGTGGTACAAAATTTGGGGACTCAACCCCGATAATACCCCAAACACCTCATTCACAATCTCATACGACGCCGACCCAGCCGAGATGAAAGCAAAAATCGACGAAACGGCGCCATTCAAGGTTGTCAAAGTGAAGATGGGCGTCGGACATGACAAGGAGACCGTCGAAGCCCTGCGCCAACACAGCGATGTCGCTATCTGCGTGGATGCCAACCAAGGCTGGACCGACAAAAATCATGCTCTGGAGATGTGCAACTGGCTCGCCGAGCGCAATTGCCTCTTTGTGGAGCAACCGATGCCCAAGGAAATGATTGACGAAACGGCATGGCTACGAGAGCGCTCGCCCCTGCCACTCATCGCCGACGAATTCCTGCAGCGTCTCCCCGACGTGGCACGCGCTGCCGGCGCATATGACGGCATTAATATCAAATTGATGAAGAGCACCGGCATGCATGAGGCTTACCAAATGGCTACCCTCGCTCGTGCCATGGGTATGAAGGTGATGCTCGGTTGCATGACCGAGACCTCCTGCGCTGTCACTGCCGCCGCTCAACTCTCGCCTATGGTCGACTGGGCTGACCTCGATGGCAACCTCCTCATCGCCAACGACCGCTTCGACGGCATTAAAATTGTTGATGGAAAGGTCACTATTCCCGACCGCCCCGGCATCGGTGTCGAACTAATTTGATGTTTTTTGACCGCAAAATTGCTCGTAAGGTTGCACAGAACAAAAATTATTACTAACTTTGCGACTCGAATTGCGGAATAATAATAAAAAACAAAATACAAGGCAATGAAAAGAACATTCCAACCTTCAAATCGCAAGCGTGTGAACAAGCACGGCTTCCGTGAACGTATGTCGACCCCCGATGGTCGCAAGGTTTTGGCTCGTCGTCGCGCCAAAGGTCGCGCTCGCCTCACCGTTTCCGACTCTATCGCTCACAAGTAATCGTTAGTGTCGGCCCTGAGCCGCCTCTAAATGAACTGCATCTCGCCACCGGTGGGATGCAGTTCATTTTTTGTTAAATTATTCTTAACATTTGGAATTATAAACATTTTTTTATACCTTTGCATTATATAATAATGTGCTTATGGAACAGCAAAAAAACGACCAAAAATACCAATACCAACAACACCAAGAATACCGTCAACAACACTTGAGCAATGGGGTCTCGATGCAAGCAGGCAACATATGCGCCAACTGCGGGTCTGCCGTAGAGCCGGGAGCACGCTTCTGCGCCGAATGTGGAGCACCACAAGGCTCCGGCAATGAGTGTCCCAACTGCCACAGCGCCTTACAGCCCAACCATGTAATATGCCCGGTGTGCGGTGTCCCGTGCAGCACCATATGCACATTCTGCGGCTCTGAAATGTCCGTGGGTGAGGCTTTTTGCCCCGACTGTGGCAATGCACGCGCCGGCATCACATGTCCCGACTGCGGCACCCTCAACTACCGCTCTTTCTGTCGCAAGTGCAACCGCCCGCTCAACCCCATGGCAATGTACGCCCTGGAGCGCATCAAGGACAACCCCCACATGCAGCGTGCCGCCAAACTCAACGAGGAAATATCACAAATAGAGGACGAGATACAGCGCCTCGAGCAAGAGTTGGCTACCTTGCCTCCCGAGCCCGAAGAACCACCATATGACCCCTTCGGCGGCGCCATTGACACCTCACGAACACAGTCGGCAGGCACACAAAGCCTTATGGAACAATTTGCCCGCCTATCGGGCAACACCACAGTACAACAGCCTGTGCAGCAAGCCCCCAAGCCTCAGCAGCAACAAACCAAGGCACCGTCGTTAACCCTCCAATCGCCCGGCGGACCTGTCGGCGGCGACATCCCGGCAGCCAAAGCACCCACTCAGCGCAAGCGCCCCCAAGCCATGCGACTCGAGCAACTCAAGGCGCAGTACAGCAGCAAGATGGAAGAATTCCAGAAAGAACTTGACGCTATAGTTCCCGACCCCAACGACCCGCCCGAAATCAAGCGCAACATTGCATGCGCCATTAAGTATAGTATGTCCTACTCTACCACCACCATCAAGAAGGACCCACGTATGTATTGGATATGCAACGAGTGTCACATCAAGCACAACAATCCATCGGAATGTGGCGTAAGAGAATACGGTGGTAAATGGGTAAAGGAAACCATCACGACTATCATCACGACCGACCATAAAGTGGACGGCTCTATCAACTTATAAATCTCTCTAAACAGACACCTTATGAGCAAGACAGGAACATCAGTAGCCGGAGACGGTCAAATGCCCCAAGGGGCACAAAATCCGGCAACTCCCGGTGGCACATCAATAGCCGGCGGCACAGGTACCGCAGTTGCCGGCGGAACCGGCACTTCTGTTGCCGGCAATGGCACCGGCACCGCAGTTGCAGGCGGTGGCGCCAACCCTCAAGCAGCCGCCAACCAAAGCGGTATTCCCGAATTACCCGAATACATAATCAACGGGCACAGATTTACCAAGGTCAAAGCCCTCGGTGTCCCCTCGGGCGAAGGGCGTGTCTTCGTCGTCGAAAACGGTGGCAACCAATTTGCCCTCAAGATATATCGCGCCGGACACACCCCCGACACCGCCGTCCTCGATGCCGTGAAGAAGGCGGGCGGCGGCTTCATGGTGTATCTGCGCGAACACGGTGCATGGGTTAATCCCACACCTCCCGGGCTCGCACACTACTTCGAATTGATGGACTTCTGCCCCTACGGCTCTCTGGGCGACATCCGCATCCGCACCGACGAGGAATTCAAAGCCATCGCCACCGGCATGGCATTCTGCATCAAGCAGTGCCACGATAACGGCTTTATCCACCGAGACATCAAGCCCGAAAACTTCCTCATGACCGTGCCGCAGATCGACCCCAATGCCAAGTCCACGGTGCAATTCGTCGTCAGCGACTTCGGCATCGGACGCCTCATGGGAGGCAAAAAAAACATCATCACCGACCTCGGCAAGACCGGTCGCTACGCCTCGCCCGAGGCTTGCTACTCGAGCAACAACGTCACTGTCGAGATGGGCTTCCCCACCGACTATTACTCAATGGGACTCACCCTGCTCGCTATGTGTATCGGTGTCAACACCTTCCCCATTGTGTGCAAGGACAGCGAATTGGACAACTACAAGCGCCTCGGCACCGTGATGGAGCAACTCGGTCCGATGATTCGCCTCAGCGACTACAGCAAATCTCTGCTTGCCGCCCTGTTGGAGAATAACCCCGACGACCGCGCCGACTTCAAAGCCATCCAAGAGTGGATTGCCGGCAAGACCTTGAAGACCAAGCAACAAGCCGCTGCCGACGCTGCCAATGCATTCAAATATGTATTTGACGACTCCACAAACAAGATCGCTCACTCGACCGAAGAGCTCGCCGAACTCATGATGACCGACATCGAGTATGCCAAGCGCGAACTCTACCGCGGCGCTATCGTCCGCGGACTCGAACGCCTCGGTCGTGCTCGCATTGCCGGCGACATCGACAATATCGTCACCAATGTTTACAAGCAGGAAAGTGAGAAGGAAGTAGGCGTTTATGCCGCCTGCCTGTGCCTCGACCAGTCGATGCCCTTCATCGACCGCGACGGCAAGGAGTGCCGCACCGTCACCGAGATTGCCGATGCCTTGTGGCGCAACCGCTCGTTCTACGCCACCGACCTCAAGAACTCGGCATCGCGCCTGTGGGCTTACCTCCAAGCCCGTGGCGATGACAACCTCAAGAAATTTGCCGGTATCTACCGCCCGATGATCGTCAAGAGCGGTCAACACGGCGTATATGCCCTGTGCAAGGCGCTTAAGCCCGGTATGCCCTACTACAACCCCAAGGGCGCTACTATGGTCGCTCCCAAGGATATAGCCGAGGACCTTTGGAATCTCCGCAATACTTACTCAAAGGACCTCGCCGACCCCAACCACTCGCTGTGGACCTTCCTCAAGGGGCTCGGTGCTAACGGTGCCAAACTCGCCAAAGACTATCCCTCACGCATCAACGACCACGGCGAATATGCCCTGTATGGTCTCTGTCTATCCCTCGACGAGGAAACGCCCTTCTATGCCAAGAACGGCAACAAGTGCTACGACGTAAGCGAGATTGCCCAAGAACTCTGGGACCTCGACTCTGATTATAAGAAGGAGGTCATCGACCCGATGCACCCCCTGTGGACCTATATGCGCTCGTGGCACGATGACGAGTGGACTCGCATCGCCAATGAGTATCCGCAGAAAATCAAGGACCGCCCCGCAGTGTGGTTCTACGAACTCATCTACCGCATGGATCCCACCAAGCCTTACCTTGTGAAATTTGTGGACGATGAGAAGTGGCACCATATCAACAACTTCAATGCCCTTAAAACCGAACTTTATAAGCACGGCATCCACGACGCTTCGCTCTCGCTGTTGTGCGAAGCCGACTTCGTCACATGGCTCACCGTGCAGTCCGACCCCAAGGTCGCTCAGCGTGGCGCTCTGCTGGAGAAACTCGCCAAGCAATTAGGCTCCAATGCCTCCAAAAACGGCTGGTATCTCCTCTACAGCATCATCCCCGAGTTATCGTTGACCTTGCAGACCGACACCAAGGCTACCGACTACATTGCCACCAACGAGCAAATCGGCAATGCCCTGTGTCAACAAATCAACACCGGCAAGTACATCTCCAACGCTGTTGGTGCCAAGATTGACCTCATCGCCACATTCAAGGACCCATCGGCATTCAAGGGCTCGCGATTGGAGCAATTCATGAATGCTCGCAAGATGGGCAACTATATCAACGGCATCCTCTCAATCATCGATGTCAACCATTGCATCGCCCAGCACAAATCCGCCCCCTACGACGGTTTCACCGCACGCTGGAAAGTCGTTGATTACCTGGGAGGTAAGCTCAAATATGTAACCGCCGCCGGCAAGGAAATTACCGACCCGCGCCAACTCGCCAACCTCCCCTCGGGCGAGGTATCCAACGAGGTGAGCCGCGGCTTGCCGCAGTTCTGCTCGTTGTGGTTCCACGAGGGCAAGGGCAAGTCTTTCTCTATCAAGGACTTGACTTCTTACCACAACTTCCTCAACAAGTACATCCCCACAGCCTACAATATGCGCCAATCAGCGTCGATGCGCAGCCAATTGCTCGACAAAATCGACGAGCGCAACCGCGCATGGAACGCACTGGGCAATATCCGCAAGTGGGTGATGATTCTGTGCCTCGTGCCTATGATAGGCATTGTCACTTGGATGATTATCCTCACCTTCACCTCCGGTACGGGCATGATTTCGAGCGCTGTTGAGGCTGTTGGTGGCGTCGTTGCCGTCATCATGGCTATCGGTGGCGCCCTCGCCGGTCTCTCCGGAGGCATCGTCGGTGCCGTCCTCGGTGGCTTGGCGGGCTACTGGCTTACCGTGCTGATTTTCTGGCTACTCAGCGCCATAGCGCCCATCCTCTTAGCGTTATTGGCAATCGTCGGTGCCGTCTACTTCATCGTTAGACTCAACAAGTTCACCTCCGACACTTATATTTCTTCCGAGGACGAATACAACAAGTTGTACGACCAAGCCAACACCTACATCGTGTGCCACGGCTTGGGTACCGCATCTCGCACCTTCGGCAGCAATAATATCGACCCGACTCAGACCTTCCAAAGTTCAATCAACCTCGCTGCCTCGCAGAAGAAGGATACCGTGAAGGCTGCTGTCGGCATGGTAATCCTCACCATCGTGACACTCGGGCTCGGCTTGCTCTTTGCCGGTGCTTTCTCCAATAGCGACAAGTACGCTTATGAAGATACTGAGGAAGTTATCGAATGTATGGCAGATGACCCCATTGACCTTCTCGCCGGCTCATATACCGGTACGCTCAAGGGCAAGGACGCTTCGCTCACTATCACCAGGGCCTCAGGTGTTTACCCATTGGAAGCAACAGTCACTTGCGGCTCAAAAACTTACAATTGCCAAGGCAAAACCGAGGGCTCAACTGTTATATTATATGTGAATGGTGTCGCCGATAACCGCTTCAAAGGTGAATTGGCAAACAACGTTTACTCGGGCGACTATCAGCCTTACACCGGAGCCGCTCGTCAACAATTTGAATTTACCAAACTATGAAATGCGTAAAATGTAACCGCGACAACCGCGACAAAGCCAAGTTCTGCAAGTATTGCGGCTCATCGCTGGCAGCCGGCAAACCCGGCTCGCCGGGCTTGGACACCATCATAGGAAAGCGCGACGCCGCCGAGTGGCTCCGCGCCACTATCGCCAGCGCCGAGGCTATCAAGCGCCAAGGACAGCAACAGGGCAGCGACATGCGTGCCCGCCTGTGCTTCGCTATCACCGGCGTCTCGGGCTGCGGCAAGTCGTTCCTTGCCAAGGCTTTCGCCGCAGAGATGTTCCGCGCAGGCATCACCGACCGCCCCGATGCAACCGTCATAAAATCCGCCGATTACAACAAATTTGTTGAGAAACTCGACGACAATATCAAGCCCATCAAGGGCAATGTACTCGTCATCGATGAGGCTCAAAAACTTTGTCCCGCCACTCGCGCCGACTCGGTCACCGAACTCGACAGTGTGCTCCAGCGCTGCCGTGATTGGTGCGACGACACCGACAAGCCCATCGTCCTCTTCCTCGGCGACGAGCAACTCACTTCGTTCTTCGAGAACAACCCCGCCGCTCGCGCCATGATTCTGGACCTCATTGAGCTCCCCAAGCCCACCATAGAGGACGTCACCGCCATCGCTGTCGCCGAATTCCAAAATCTCGGCTTCACCGTGCCCCAGGACACCGCAGCCAAGATTTCGCGCGTCATCACCGCCACCAAGCGCCGCGACATCGACAAGTTTGACTACGGTCACTGCGCCCGCGATATGGCTTACGACGTATTCTCCCGACAAGCCGCCAACGGCATCGGCACCGTCACCCCCGAAATGATTGAAGGTGAGGAATTTATACCCAAAACTCTCGACGAGGTGATGAAGAGTTTCGACAAGTACGTCGGCGTCGAGGATATCAAGAACGCCATCCGCGAGATTGCACAAGCAGCCGACGATGCTCGCAGCAAGGGCTTGGCACCCAACGAGGTAGTCCAAAATCACTACGTATTCAAGGGCAACCCCGGCACCGGCAAGACCACCATGGCGCGCCTCTTCGCTGAGGCGCTCCAGGCTATGGGCGTACTCTCAAGCGGTCACATCGTCGAAGTCGACCGCGAGAAACTCGTCTCCAACTATGTGGGCGACACCCCCAAGTTGGTGCGCAAAGCCGTCAACGATGCCCTCGGAGGTGTCCTCTTCATCGACGAGGCTTATGCCCTCTGGCGCGACAAAGATGACAAGGAGGGGCAACAAGTCGTCGACACACTCCTCAAGGACTGCGAAGACCTCCGTGGCAAGTTCGTCTGCCTCATCGCCGGCTACCCCGTCGAGATGGACCGCTTCCTCGGCTCCAATCCCGGCTTACCTCGCCGCTTCAACAAGACTATCATCTTCCGCGATTACACCGGTCCCGAGCTTACTCAAATATTCCGCAACATGGCTACCGGTGGCAAGAATCCCGTAAAACTCGGCGACGACGTCGAGCAACAAATCGGCGCTTTCTTCGACAAGATTTACCTCACTCGCACCAAGCGATTTGGCAACGCCGGAACCGTGCGCAACATCCTCACCGATGCCATCGACCGAATGCGCAAACGTATCCAGAAAGCCAAGGACGACGGTACTTTCCGTCCCGAAGACGACAATGTGCTCATCATGGCTGACCTACAGGAGGACGAAGCCAAGACAGTAGACCAAATCCTCAACTCCTTTGACGACCTCGTCGGTATGAGCGATGTCAAGGAGCAAATCCGCTCCATCGCTCGCTCGGTCGAGATGCAACAGAAGTTGGTAGAGCTGGGTATCGGCGAGAGCAGTGTTACCAACATCCACATCATCCTCACCGGCAACCCAGGCACCGGCAAGACCACCGTGGCTATGCGGCTCGGACAAGTCTTCAAGGCTATGGGCGTCATTCCCACCGACCGCGTGGTTGTCAAGAAGAGCGAAGATATCTTTGACTCCTACAAGAACTCTGCCGGTCCCAACATGACCCAAGCTGTCGACGATGCCATGGGCGGCGTGCTCTTTATCGATGAGGCTTACAACCTCCTGCCCATGCGTGCTCCCGGGCAAGTCGACCAAGACGGCTCCGAGGCTATCGCCGCGCTCATGACTTGCATGAGCGAACGCGCCGGACAATTCATCACCGTCATCGCCGGTTACAAGACCGAAATCGACGAATTTATCCGAAACGCAAACCCCGGATTGGCGCGCCGCTTCACCCATCGCATCCACATCCCCGATTACTCTGCCGCCGACCTCACCACCATCTTCCTACAACAAGTCTCTAAGGCTAAGATGAAAATCACCGAGGACGCCCAGAAACTCTTGGAACGCAAAATCGAGGAACTCGTCACCGCCAAGGACGAAAAATTCGGCAACGCCGGCACTATCGTCAACCTTTTCAAGGAGGCAAAAGATAAGCACTTCAACAACGTAACTACCAACGACGAGGTCGAGCGCCTCATCACCTTCTATCCCGAGGACATCCCCTACGACGCCCCCAAGCGCCTGGATATGGACGAGATTATGGCTAAACTCGACCACCTCGAGGGCTTGCAAGGTGTCAAGACCGCTATTCGCGACTTAGCCGACACTCTGCTCACCCTCCAGGCTCGCGCCGCCGATTCGGGCGAAAAAGCATCTATCAACCTCGACCACTACCTGTTCCTCGGCAACCCCGGCACCGGCAAGACCACCGTGGCGCGCATTATGGGCGACATATTCTACTCCCTCGGTCTGCTACCCTCCAACAAGGTCATCGAACTCTCTGCCAAGGACCTCAAAGCTCCTTACATTGGGCAGACCGCTCCTCTCGCCCACGCCGCCATGATGCGTGGCATGGGTGGCGTAGTGTTCATCGACGAGGCTTACTCTATCACTCAAGGTGAAGGCGAAAGCGGCTTCGGCAAGGAAGCCGTCTCCGAGATACTCCAAGTTATGGAGAACTACATGAATAAGTTCATAACCATCGCCGCCGGGTATCCTCGCGAGATGGCTGAATGGCTCGATAGCAACTCCGGTTTGTCGTGGCGTTTTACTGCCACTATCACCTTTGAGGATTACAACGCCGACGAACTCTCGCGCATCGCCGCCAATATGTTTGAGAAGAAAAACCTCAAAATCATGGACGCTGCCTTCACCGCCATGCACAACTACTTCGTGAAACTCACCACCCACAAGAGCCGCAACTTCGCCAACGCTCGCGAGGCGCGCAACTTCGTGGACAAGGTGCTCATCAACCAGGGCCGTCGACTGCGCCAAGAAATGAAGTTGCCCGACTTCGACCGCAACCGTTTCTACATCCTCGAGCCCTCGGATATGCAAGTCTAACCCACTCACCCCTCAACTGATATGGCAACACTCACCCCCTGCCCACACTGCAACGCTGACATTGAGAACGACAGCGTATTCTGCGACCAATGCGGCGCCGAGTTGCTCCAATGCCCCAAGTGTGGCAAATATCGCAAAGGCAAATTCTGCACCGAGTGTGGCTGCCCCACCGGCAAGCCATCAGGTGCCCCGGCTCAGCCTCAACAACCCACGCAACAGCCCGATAAACAAACTACTCAACAGCCTGTACAACAACCTCAGGCTCCGCAATATATCGGACAACCTGTGCAGCCTCAGCAACCTGTGCAGCAACCTCAGGCTCCGCAATATATCGGACAGCCTATCCAACAGCCAATGGCTCGCCCCACGACAAATCCCCCTATGGGTGGCACTTCAATCGCCGGTGGCGTCCCTGCCGGCGGCACATCGGTCGCCGGTGGCGCCCTTCCATCGCGTCTATCCTGCCACACCTACGGCATTGTCCTCACCCTGCAACCCGGCGCTATCCTGGGCCGCGTCAATGGCAACTATGTCGCCCAATTGAGCAGCCTCAACTTCATCTCCGGCACCCATGGGCGTTTCGATTCCACTCCCTCAGGTTGGACTTTCACCGACCTCGGTTCTACCAACGGCACTATGGTTAACGGTGCTCCTTGTATTCCTCACGTCCCACAGCCCCTGCATATCGGCGATGTGGTGCGTATCGGCAAAACTTATGACTTTTATGTAGAATAATTATGAAATTCAGATACGACGTAGTGAGCGACGTGGGTCGTGCGCGCTCCAACAACGAAGATATGGCATTGGTATTCGGCGCTTTCGTCCGCGACGGCAGCAATGCCTCTATGGTCAAGATGGACTCCCGTCCGCGCTTCACAGCCATCGTCGCCGACGGCATGGGCGGATATGGCGGCGGCGAAATCGCCTCCGAAATGACCCTCCGCTCTTTCAATCAGTTCATTCTCAACCTCCCTGCCGGGCTCGACGAGACCGACCTCCGTGTCGCTCTCAACAACTGGCTCGAAGCGCATCAAAATGCCATCTTCGCCGAGCAGACCAAGCCCGGTCTCGCACAGATGGGTACCACCCTCACCGGCATATTCACCTACGAGGACCGCGAATACATCATCAATGCAGGCGACTCGCGCGTTTATCGCTGGCGATACGGCGACTTGCGCCAACTCACTGTCGACCACAGCGAGCGCGAGCGCCTCAAGGACCCCACTGTGCCGTCCAACCTCATCTACAACGCCATTGGCGTGCCCAACGCATTCATCACCATCACCCCGATGGTCGAGAAATACGCCATCGTCGACGGCGACCGCTACATCATCTGCTCCGACGGCTTGTGCGATATGATTGACGATGATGCCATTGCTGCAATCCTCACCCAAAACGGCAACGCTCGCCAATTGGTCGACGCTGCCCTCAATGCCGGTGGTCTCGACAACTGCACAGTCATCGTCCTTGACGTATCCAAGCCCGCCGAAGAGCCCGCTCCCGAGCAAGTCGAGCAGCAACCCGCCGAGCCCGAGACCAAGCCCGCCGAGCCGCTCACCCCGCCGGTTGAGCAGGCTACCGCACCACTCACCCGCGAAGAATTGGTCGCTCAAGAGGCTCC
>JBJEDD010000068.1:48257-50038 GCA_051871715.1 Muribaculaceae bacterium
ACTCCTCCACCTTTCGCCCCCGAAGAGGTGCGTCCGCTCTTCAAAAATCCCGAGCCTACCGAGGGCGAGCCTACCACAGAGCCGCCTCGCGAGGTCCACACAGTCACCGGCGAACAAGTCATCGAGGAAGCCCCTCAAGCCGAGCAGCAATCATTCAAAGAGCGGCTCCGCACTGCCGGAAAACTCCTCAGCGAGACTTTCAACGTCCTCACCGGTGGCAAGAAGTAATTTCAATTGATAAAATTTGTGTTAAAAACTAAAAAATAGCGTCTTGTGACGCTATTTTTTTATATCTTTGCTCATTAATCAAAACAACTATTATACAACCTAAAATCTATAACCTTGATTATGAAAAAAAGTCTACTCTTTGCAGCATCGCTGCTGGCTTTTTGTGCTCCCGATCTCTCTGCCGAGAGCATCGAATTAGGTGGCAAAGATTACTCCATCGACCGCCTCATTGAGCGTCAAATCGGTCCGGGTACCACATATTTGCGTATGCGCATCCCCGACTATCCCCTCAACGTCAACGTCCTAATGGTCGACCTCAACGACCCATACAACCGCATCGAGACTACCGTAGCCAAGGAATCGTCGCGCGGCACCGAGAGCCTCGTCACTGCCGCCGCTCGCCAGAGTAGCGAGGGACACCGCCCTCTTGCTGCCGCCAACGCCAACTTCTGGGTCGTCGGCTCACAACCCGAGGGTAACATCTGGAGCGGCATCACCCGCAATGTCTCTCTGCGCAACGGCAAACTCATCACCGAGAGCAACCAGCACCGCGACCAGTGGGACGGCGGCACCATGCGCACCGGCATCGTCAGCGTCAGCTACGACCGCATCCTCAACATCGCCCCTTGCACCTCCACCATCAAGATTTGGAGTGATAAGTTCGGCGAAACCGAGGTTCACCAGTGCAACAAGGGCTTTTGGAACGACGAAATCGGCATGTACAACAGCCACTACGGCGCTACCACCAAGTTCATGCCCATAAATGCCAACAGCACCGCTTACTACATCGAGGAGGGTCTCACCGACGTCACCGAGGTAATCCTCGATTTCGACGAGGGTGGCGAGTGGCTCAGCGGGCAGACTATGACATTCGTAGTCAAGGAAGTACGCACCAACACCGACGGCTTGGGCACCCTCGGCAACCACGACCTCGCCCTCACCGGTCGCGGCGACAACAGCACCCTGCTCGCCACATTGGCTGTCGGCGACAAGGTCAACCTCAAATACTCCTGGACTTTCAACCCCGGTGCTACCAACGAGGTGACTCCGCTCGTCGAGAACGCTGTCGGCGGCAACGCCATGGTCATGACCGATGGTGTGTTGCTCGACAACAACTACAACGAAGCCTACAACTCTCAGGTCTACTCCCGCACCGGTTACGGCTGTAGCGCCGATGGCAAGATGCTCTACATCATCGTCATCGACAAATCCACCGACCCCGTTTACGGCGCTTCTGCCGGATGCCCCACCGAGACTATGTGCCTCATCGCCAAGCACCTCGGCTGCGATGATATGGCTAACTTCGATGCCGGCGGCTCCGCCGAGATGATGGTCAATGATGCTATCATTAACAAAACTACCGAGGGCACGCCTCGCGCTGTCGCCAACGGCTGGATGATTTTCAACGTCGCTCCCGAGGACGATAATACTGTCGCTCGTCTCGAATTCTATGATTACAAACTCGAGCAACCCATCTATGCCAGTGGCTCGCCCACAGTTATCGCTTACAACAAGTACGGCTCTGTCATTGACTACGACTTCAAGGATGTAAC
>JBJEDD010000069.1:0-13359 GCA_051871715.1 Muribaculaceae bacterium
AATACTTACACTACTAAGATTGGCTCGAAGGATGTCACCCTGTCGCTTGACTTCAGCAAACTGACCTTCGACTGGGACGATATGCTCCCGAGTTATCGTTATGGTGTCGAGTACACCGACGAGCAAGCCGCCGCTGTGGCTGAGTTGTCCTACGCTGCCGGCGTGTCGGTGGATATGATGTATGGCAGTAGGATGTCTTCGGCATACTCATCTGATGTGCCTCACGCGTTGTGCAAGTACTTCGGTTATAATCGCTCGATGCGCAAGGTCGAACGTCTGCCATATACGACTGCCCAGTGGGAGGGCATACTGTACAATGAGTTGGCTGCCGCACGTCCTATTTATTACGACGGACAAAGTTCGGTGTCAGGTCACGCCTTTGTGTGCGACGGTTACCAAGAGGGTGGCTACTTCCATATGAACTGGGGCTGGAGCAGCATGAGCGACGGCTACTTCCGCGTCTCGGCTCTTAACCCCGAGGCTATGGGCATCGGCGGCTCGGGTGCCGGCTTCAACTGCGACCAGAGTATCGTCATCAACATCAATCCCGCCGACACCTCCGAGGCGTACTCCTTGGAGGTATCCTCTCGTAGCCCCTTCGGTGTCAACGAGGACGAAGTGACCATCGCCACCGGCGTGGATGTGCCGTTCTCATTCGGACAATTAGTCATTTCTTCGACATTTGACGAGTCCTGCATGATAAGTCTTGGTGTGCAACTCACCGGCGTCGATGTCAACTACTATGAGTACTTAAAAGGTGTAAACTACCGCTTTGACAGTCCCTCAGGCTATTTCAACTTTAACAGTGTCGGTGTTTCTACTTCTAAATTTTCATCGCTTGCCGACGGCACATACATCGTGCGACCTGCCTATGAGTGTTCAGCCTTGAACAAATCAGGCATTGTCGATGTGATGTATGGCTGCTGTAAGGCGCTTCGCATGACCAAGTCGGGCAACAAACTCACTTTTGTCGAAGAACAAAGCCCGAATATCGACATCGCTACCGACGACATAGAAATCAAGACTCCGCTATATGTCGACCGTGACTTCTACCTCGGAGCCACCATCACCAACAATGGTGTCGACTTTGACGATGCCATCATTCCGCTGCTGGTGAATACCGAGTTTACCACGCTTGTAGCCCGCTGGGACGGCACCGAGGTAAATTTGCGCTCCGGCGAGCAAGCCACTTATGAGTTTGCCGGGAATTTCTACGACGTCGCTGCCGGCGATTACCTGTTGGCGCTTGCATGGGCGCGTGGCACTTATTACGACATCATTTCGCCTGCAGTGCCTGTCACCATCACCGCCGATCCCACAGAGGCGACCGAGTTGCGACTTGTCGGTGTGACCTGCAACGGTGTACCCATCGCAGAGGCTAATGTATGCGCCGGCACCGTCGACCTTGTTGCCTTGCTGGAATGTACCTCCGGCTATTTCACCGATTGGATGTTTGCTCGCGTCGGGCATTTCAATCCCAAGACAGGCAAATATCGCGTTGACGAGGACTCATATATCGACTATTGCTGGGTCACAGAGGACAAGGTTGCCGAGGTGCCATTCACCATTGAAATTTTTGCCGAACCGGGCGACGACTGCTGTATCAAGATGCAGTACAGCACCGACACCTGGAAGTATACCAACGAGATACAGTTCTACGTGGGTGACCCCTCAGGCGTTACTGATGCCACTGCCGATGCCTTCGACGTCACTGTTGCCGCCGATGCCATCCACATTGCAGCACCAGGCGACATCACCGCTCTGAGCCTCTACAATGCCGCCGGCATCGCCGTGCGCACGGTAGCAGCCACCGTCTCCACCGCCGACATCGCCACCGACTCCCTCCCCGCCGGCATCTACATCGTGAGCGTCTCCACAGCCTCCGCCACCCACACCACCCGCATCGCAATTAAATGATTATGAGAGCATTATATTTAATAGTGGCAGCCCTGGCGCTGACTGGTTGCAAGACCGCCGACAACGCAGCACCGATAGCCTCGACACCTGCTCGCCCGGCGACTGTCACCGCGCCCGACGCCATCGTTTATCGCACCTCCGGCGACTATGCCGCCCTGGTGCCCGTCACCCTCGACAGTCGTGGCGAGATAGCCTCGTATCCCGCTGTGAGCGACATCAAGCACTCGCGCCTACCGCTCGCCCTTGCCGAGGGCTATCTCCTCGACCGCCGTGGCATAGGCTTGCATGTGGCATTCACCTCCTACACTTACGACGAGTATGCAGCCCTCCCCGGCACGCCCTCGCGGGCACAGTTGCGCGAGCGCATCGTCGCTCGCTCGCCTCTCACGGCGATGTATCGCCTGCCCATGAGCGTCGCCCAAGCCGAGGCTGACACCGCCGCAGTCAACGCCCTCATCCGAGCCGGCTTCCCCGGCTGCGAGCCCCTCTTACCCGCACCCAGCGAACTCGAGTAACAGACAAAATATTATCAATAAACCCACCAAAGTGGTCGGAATCGCACTTTTTTAGTGACATTCCGACCACTTTCATTTGTTTCTCACCACTTTTTTTATTACTTTTGCATCACAAAAAATCCTATTATCATGGCTGAAATTATTGGTAGAAAGCAAGAGCAGCGCGAATTGCGGCGCCTATATGAGTCGGGCGAGTCCGAGATGGTTGTCGTGTACGGACGCCGACGTGTCGGCAAGACCTTCTTGGTGAATAACACCTTTGCCGAGAGTGATTTTACCTTCAAAGTTACCGGCTTATATCACCGACGCCTTAACGAGCAACTTGCCAATTACGATAGGGCATTGCGAGAATACTCCAATGATGAAACACTGCCGCAGTCCACATCTTGGATGGATGCATTCGGTGCACTGAAGCGCTATCTCAAAGGGCTCAACTCATCTGGTAAAAAGGTCCTATTCTTTGACGAATTGCCATGGATGGATACTCGTGGCAGTAATTTCATACCGGCACTTGAGTGGTTTTGGAACGGCTGGGCGAGTGCTCAAGACAATATAATGCTGATTATTTGTGGTAGCGCCACCAATTGGATTATCAATAAATTGTTTAAGCACAAGGGCGGATTGTACAACCGTGCCGGCAGCCGCTTGTTCCTGAGTCCGTTTACCCTTGCCGAGACAGAGCAATACCTCAAGTCCCGGGGGATCGAGCTTGAGCGCTACGACATTGCACAATTATATATGATAATGGGCGGTATACCCTTTTACCTCAAGCAATTGGAGCCGGGACGGACTGTCGCAGATAACGTTGACAATTGCTTCTTCAAGAAAAACGGTCGACTGTGGGATGAGTTCGATAACCTCTATGAGACACTGTTTGCCAACTCGGAGGTGTATATCAAAGTAGTAGAAGCCCTCGCCGGGCGGCAAGTGGGCTTGACCCGTGATGAAATTATCGCTACAGCCAAGTTGCCCGATAATGGCAAGGTATCCCGTGCCCTCAAGGACCTGGAGAAATGCGGATTTGTCCGCGCATATCATTACTATGGGCGCAAAACCAAGATGCAGACCTATGAATTGGCTGATTTTTATACGCTCTTTTATTTCCGCTTTATACGCGACAACTATGCCGGCGATGAGCACTTTTGGACTCATTCACACGATAATCCTCGTAAACTCAATTGGGCAGGCTACAGTTTTGAGCAATTAATCAAGTCGCATATCAATCAGGTGAAGCGTGCCCTGGGAATAGCATCTGTGCTCACCGAGCAGTCGGGCTGGCACATAGATAAGCGTGATCTCAACGACGCCGACCTCTCCGGTGCTCAAATCGACTTGCTCATCGACCGCCGCGATAGGGCAATTAACATCTGTGAGGCTAAATTCTATAGCAGCGAGTTTGTGATTCAAAAGGATTACTCAATGAATTTGCGCAATAAGATTGAAGCCTTTCGCAGTGCTACCGGCACCAAGAAGACCCTTGTGCCTACGATGATTACCACCTTTGGAGTCAAGCCAAATATGTATAGCGGCTTGATACAGCAACAAGTGGTACTCGATGACCTGTTTGCCATGCTGTAGCACCGATTGAGCGCATAACGACCACTTTCATTTTATGCACCGACCGCTCCGCCGGTGGCAAGTCGCGATATTCGCCACACAATCGTGTATAATATGCTACATATCAACGCCTTAACTGCCATAACAATGTTGTAATTTTGTGCCATAGATTTATCACAAGCCTTAACAACCTATTAAAAACTGTTTAAATTATGACACCACCTTTAGGCACATTAATCAAGCAAGAACTAATCTCGCAAGAACGCACCGTGGCGTGGTTCGCACGCAAGCTATGCATGGACCGGTCAAATGTCTATCGCTTATTTCAGAAGAATAGCATCGACACCGGGCTATTGTCGCGCATTTCGTTGGTCTTAGGCAAGGATTACTTTATGATTTTGTCGCACAATTTGGGGCAGCGGAGCGAGTCGCAACAGTAGCGTGTCAATGTCGCTACAAGAGTTAACCGCGTATCCGCGAGAAACATAGTAATTTTGCCACAGTATTCACAGGCACCCACTGTGCCGTAGTAATCACTCTTCAAAAACAAGGAAATTCACATTAATTATTTAATTAAGTATTTTATGAACAAAGGTATCTTGAAAATCGCACTGCTATCGCTCGTGTGCGCTGCAATGCCGGCATCATTCACCTCTTGCAAGGACTATGATGACGACATTAACAAGCTGCAAGGTCAAATCGACGCTGTCAAGGCGACGGTAGATCAATTGCAGGCAAAAATCGATGCCGGAGCTGTTATCACCTCGGTGACTGCAACCGGTAATGGCATCGTCGTTACGCTCAGTGACGGCAAATCCTATACTATCACCAATGGTGTGGACGGCGCTGCCGGCACCACTTGGACCATCGGCGACGACGGCTATTGGTACAAAGACGGAGTCAAGACCGACTATCGCGCCATCGGTATTGACGGCAAGGATGGTCAAGACGGTCAGAATGGTCAGAATGGCGAAAATGGACAGCCCGGTGAGCCCGGTGCACCCGGACAGCCCGGCGAGCAGGGTCCCGAGGGTCGCTACTATGTGCCCAACCCCGAGACCGGTTGCTTCGACATCTACCAGAATGGTCAAAAGGTTGAGTCGACCAACATCAGCTGGCGTGCCTCCGAGCAGGGTGGTATCACCGCTGTTTATACCGGCAACCGCCTCATCCTTAGTGGCGTGACCGATGCCGATGGCAATCCTACCACTGTCGAGTTGAACCTCGGCTCGCAGGTGGGTTCCATCGCCTTCGTTCCCTCGGTGATGAGCAGCGCAGTGGCTTACCCCACTACCGACGAGCCCTTCTTCCACATCGCCAATTATCTCGACGAGGCTAAGTATGTTACTACCACCAAGCAGTTCATACCTCAGGCATGGGATAAGTCAAACAACGTGCACCTATTCTATCGCGTTAATCCCGATAAGGCTTATGTTGCTGACAACCACAGTGTTGACTTTATCAACCGCGTGGTTACCAGCCGTGCTGCTGCCGGCGACCGTCAGGTACTGCTCAACAAGGTGACCAGCGCATATAGCAACGGCAACTTCGATGTTGTGGCTACCATTAACCCCTCTCAGTTGGTTGGAAGTGCCTCTGCTCACGATATTGCTGCCGCACGTCTCCTCAACGGTCAGGACATCTTCGTATCGGATTACGTAGCCGTTGAGTCTGATCCTGTTGAGGTGAAGATTGTTCGCACCAAGGTGGCACACTATACCGCCCGTGAACATGCCATCACCGCCGGTGGCGAGACCAGCGCATTTATCCAGAACACCTGTGGTGTGGCTCTCAGCAACGCTGCCGACCTTCAGGTTACCTATACCGAGAGCATCGACTTGCTCAACGAGGTTAACTTGCTGTGCACCACCAAGAACGAATATGTTACCGCTTTGGGCTTCGACGCTCCTCGCTATGAGTTCTCGCTGCCCGCCGAGTACAAGTCAAATGATACCCAAGGCACCAACCAGCAGTGGTTTGCTACTCTCGACGGCTCGGTTCTCTCGGTGAATACCACCAACCTCGGCTCCGAGATTACTCCCGCTATCGGTCGTACTCCGGTTGTGCGTGTTGACGCTTTCATGAACGACAACTTTGGCACAGAGCGTATGGTGGCTTCGGCTTACATCAAACTCGAATTTGTTCGCGAACCCGTTGTACCCGGTGTTGATAAGGATAATATCAAATATGATATGGCTACCCGCGAGTTTAAGTACTCACAACTCAACGACAACAAGACTCAGGTAGGTCAAATGAGTTGGCAAGATGTCAACACCAAGATTTATGGTGCTGCAGCTCTCTCAAGCGACAACTTCTGGAACTTCTACGGTGGCGCTAACGACGAATACGAAGTCGAGGTAAGCGTAATCGAGAAGAACGGCAACAAGAAAGTCTTGAACCCCACCTCCAAGACTGCTCTCGCCAACACCACCTTCAGCCTCGCCCTCGATGGTATCTATGCCGAAGTAACTCTTGGCAACGGCAATACTCAGACCTCCAACATCAAGTTTGAAGTCGACAACAAGGCAAAGACCGAAGAATCCTACAAGGACGTTGACGGCAAGGGTGCCGAGTACACCGTGACCATCACCATCAAGTCGGACAACAAGAAGGTTAAGGGCGACATCGTCGTTAAACAAGTATTCTATGTCAAGAACGACTACCAGCCCTACGTATTCAACCCCAACTTCTACAACGAGGCTACCAAGTGTGTTCGCACCAAGGGTAAAGTCGTAGGCGGCAAGTGGGTAATGCAAATGAATATCGAGGAAGTCTTCGAGATGAAGGGCGGTCGCGACATCTTTGCATACTTCGCTGATGGCAACAACGTGGAGAGCACTCCTCAGATTGAATTTGCCTTCCGCACCGCATCTCACGCCGGCATCGCTTATGGTGCTCCCGACTTCGCCGACCACGTGCTCGGTCTCACCGCGCCGCTCGCCGTGGCATCGAAGACCGCTCAGATGCAGTACACCGTGACCTTGAAGAACACCGAGCGCATGACTCGACCCTTCGACGTCGTATTCGACAACCCGTTCAAGTCAGGTAACGCTGCTACAGTCACAATCGATGGCAACAAGATTGGTGGCGACACCGCCAACGCTGCCAAGAGCCTGACTGTTGTTGACCTCAGCAACCAGACTATCTACTCATGGGTTGGTTCGGGTCTCGCTCTGTCATCGGTTGCTACATCTACTCAGGGTTACAATTTGACTCCTGCTATGGTATCAGTTGATTACCAATTCGTAACTACCGACTCCGACTATCAGAAGTTTGTTGGCAACTTGGCACCGGGTAGCACCTTCACAATCGACTCCAACGGTGTTATCATCTACGACAACCTCGGCTCGACACTCGTGCCCACTTACCACTTGAATGTTGAGGCTACAGTGACCTTCGAGAACCTCTCGGTTGTTAAGGTGAACATCCCCGTAACTGTTCAAGGTGAATAATCGCCCTAATAAATAAGAGAACTGATAATAGAGCATTCCCTCTTAAGAATGTGACGCTTTTCATAAGCAAACTGTGAGTGAGTAGCCCGAGGCGTGAGTCCCGGGCTACTTTTATACTTCATCACCAGTTTTTTGTGGTTACAGCGTTATTATATCGGAAAGAATAATTATCTTTGCATATGCAAATTGAGGTAGTTTATGAAATTGATAGAAGTAAATCTGCAACGAATAATTGACTTGTGCCGTAAGCACAAGGTCAAGTCTTTGTCGGTCTTCGGCTCTATCCTTACAGATAGATTCAATGACCGAAGCGACGTTGATATGCTTGTCGATTTCGAACCCATTGACCATGATAATTTTGACTATGTAAGTAATTATTTCGGACTTAGAGATGCTTTAGAACTTCTATTCAATCGCAAGGTCGATTTGATAGAAGAAAAGGGCCTTCGTAATAAATATTTTATAGCCAATGTCAATCGAACAAAACAAATCATCTATGGCTAAGAGATAGGCCTAAGACTTTAATGAGATATGTTTAACTTTTTCAGTAAGAAACGCGCTGCCGAGCCGCTGTGGTTCCACACCGACATCCACTGCCATGTGCTGCCGGGCATCGATGACGGCTCGCCCGACGTGGAGACATCGGTGGCGCTGGTCGAGCGTATGCAGCGCTGGGGTATCGACCGCATTATCGCATCGCCTCATGTGACCTTTGGCACATTCCCCAATACACGCGCGACTACCGATGCCGCGCAAGCCGACTTGCAAGCAGCCCTCACTGTCGCCGGCAATGATATAAAACTCTCTCACTCAGCCGAGTATCGCATCGACGAACTCTTCCTTGAGCAATTTGCCGCCGGCGACCTCATGACCCTCCCCGGCAATATCGTTTTGGTCGAAAATTCCTTTCTCCAGGAGCCGTGGAACCTCGACCAATTGCTCTTTGAGTTGCAAGTCAAGGGGTTCACCCCGGTGCTTGTGCACCCCGAGCGTTACTCCTATTACTACTCCAAGAAGAGTCGCTATGAAGAAATCCACGGCGCCGGCACCAAGTTTCAAATCAACTTGTTGAGCCTCGCCGGTTACTACGGCGGTGCCGAGAAGCGCTTCGCCGAGTTCCTCATTGACAAGGGATTGGTCGACTATGTGGGTAGCGACTTGCATCGCACCACACATGCCGATGCCATTGATAAGTATTTGTGTTCCAAGGATTACCTGCGCCATCGCGCCGCTCTCGAGGGGCGTATAGGCAACGACCTAATAGAATGATGATTACCGTTGAGCGATACACCCCGGCAATGGAGCGCGAGTGGAACGACTTTGTAGCCACGAGCCGCAATGCGACCTTCCTCCACGACCGCCGATATATGGATTACCATGCCGACCGCTTCGCCGACTACTCGCTGGTGGCGCGCGATGCACGTGGGGTAATGCTCGCTGTGTTGCCGGCATGCCGCAAAGGCGCCGTGGTCACCTCGCATGCCGGATTGACCTACGGTGGCTGGCTGATGCCCGAGCGCCGCTGCGACGCCCTCGATATGCTCGAGATTTGGGATGCCATGACCGACCTGCTCCGCACTGAGGGGGTGTCCACGCTTATCTACAAGCCTGTGCCCCACATCTACCACCGCCGCCCCGCCGAGGAGGATATTTATGCCTTGACACGCGCCGGCGGACAAGTGCACACCTGCCTGGTGTCGAGCGTCATCGACCTTGAAAATATAATATCTACTGATAATGGCGCCCGTAGACGCGTCAACCGCGTGATGAATGACCCCGGAGTGACCCTCGGCGAGAGCACCTCGTGGAAGGAGTTTTATGGCGTTCTCAGCCGACTGCTTGCCGAGCGCTACGATGCCAGCCCGGTTCACACCCTCGACGAGTTGATGCTCTTGCGTAGCCGATTTGAGCGCAATATACGCCTCTATGCAGCCACCGATACCGCCACGGGCGAGATACTCGCCGGCACCGTGCTCTATGTCACCGACCGTGTCGCGCGCTGCCAATACATCGCGGCGAGTCCGCGCGGCAAGGACCTCTCGGTGATGCCGGCGCTCTTTCAATATATAATTAATGAGTATCGCGGTGTGGTGCGTTACCTCGACTTCGGCACGTCAAATGAAGACAACGGGCACGAGGTGAATGCCGGATTGCTGCGCCAAAAATGCTCGTATGGCGGGCGTGCCATAGTGTTTCCTACTTTCAGACTCGACTTGTAACTACTTCATAAACACGAAGTAAACTGCGGCGATAAGGCATATCGCGGCAGCGAGGTGGTTCCAGTGCAGAGCCTCACCGCGGAAGAATACCACGGTGAAGATGGTGAACACCGTGAGGGTGATGCACTCCTGTAGTACCTTGAGTTGGGGCAGGGTGAACGGTCCGCCGTTGCCGGCAAAGCCGATGCGGTTGGCGGGCACCATGAAGCAGTACTCGGCAAAGGCTATCGCCCACGAGATGAGAATGACCACGATGAGGGGTGTTGCCGGTCCTATGACCTTCATTTCCTGCAATTTGAGGTGCCCATACCAGGCAAAGGTCATGAAGATATTTGAGATGACCAGCAGTAATATGGTAAGCCACAGAGACATAGCAATCAGAAGCCTGCAAGTTCGTCCAAGCCAAAGAGGAGATTGAGCAAATGCCCGGACAATCCGCTGCCGCGCTTGACCGTGTCGTCAAAGGCAACAGACACCTCGATGGCATCGGCAGCGGGCGCCAGCGAGATGACAGCCTTGTTGGTGCCGCGCACCATGGCGGCGCACACCGGCGTGGAGGGGTCCTCGAGGAGCACCACATGGTGGTGGTCGTCGTAGAAGGCGTGATACAGCGAGGCTATATCACTGAGTTCCAGCGGAGTAGCGATGGTGAATGTAGCCATAGCCACCGAGTCGGCACTGGTGAAGGCGCACACGTCGATGGCGCTGACAAAGGATGTCTGCAAGTGGCTGAGGATGTGCTCTTTAAGTTCGGCAAATTCCTTGTCGGGGAGGATGCCTACGGCAGCGTCGGCGCGACGGCGGTCGGCAACGGGGAGGATGGCAGAGCCGGTGATGGCGCTGTTGAGCATGAGGTTCTTGGCGAGGGGCATCAAGGCGAGAGCGCCGATGAGGGTGGTGGTCGACGGGATGTAAGCACCGAGGGCACCGCGCACCAATGCCTTGCGCGAGTACTCGGGCACACCGATGGCGATACCCTCCTGAGGAGCCGGCGGACAGGTGGTGAAGATGACCTTCAGCGACTCGTCAGCAGCGATGTCATCGCTCCACGGTCCGATATACAAATCGATGGTGTCGAAGTCCGGCTCTAAGACAAAGGTGTCTTCGACCTCGCCGGTGAGTTCGGGATACAAAGCAGCCACGCGTGCCGAGTTGCCGTTGTTGTATATCCATTGCAACTCCACATCGGGGTGGGATTTGAGAAATTTTACCGTATTGACCAAGTCGGGCACGGCAGCCGAGAGACCTACTTTAATCATTGAGGAGTGTTGGGAAATAAGTCGTTGTAAATGATGTCGGAAGCGCCGATGTTACGGGCGATATAATCGCCGGCGATAGAGCCGGCATGGGAGCGGAATTGTGGGTCGCGGTGGAGGCGGTCGAGGGTGATGATGAAGTCGTCGGAGCCGGCGATTTCAAATCCGCCGCCGGCATTGGCGAGGTCGCGAGCCTCCTTGAACTTGTGGTTATTGGGACCGTATATGACGGGGACGCCATATACGGCGGCTTCGTTAATGTTATGAATGCCGGCACCGAAACCGCCGCCGATATAAGCCACCGAGGCGATGCGGTAGAGGCTGCTGAGCAAGCCGAAGCAGTCAACAATGATGGCGCGGCAGTCGGCGGGCAGGGGCTTGTCGATGATTTGCGACAGCAAGTAGGCTCCCTTGCCCAGGTCGTGGAGCATGCGCTCGAGGCGATGTGGACCGAATTCGTGGGGTGCCACGATGAGGCGGCAGTCGGGGTTGGCATGCCACCAGGGGAAGATGATATCCTCGTCGGGTTGCCACGAACTACCCACCACCAAGGTGAAGGGACTGTCGGCAACCAATGTCTCGACTACCGCGGGCAGGGGCTTGGCATCGCGGCGGATGTCGGTCACGCGGTCGAAGCGAG
Organism: Muribaculaceae bacterium; assembly: GCA_051871715.1. GTDB lineage: Bacteria > Bacteroidota > Bacteroidia > Bacteroidales > Muribaculaceae > CAG-873. Next base: position 11,557 of record JBJEDD010000069.1, read on the forward strand.
TGTCGCCGGCAACGGTCACATTGGTGATGCCGATCGAGGCGAGGAGGTCGCGCGAGCCTTCGTCTTGCACGTATAGGTGTGTGAAGCATCGCAGGGCGCGGCGGAAAGGCTCGCCCCAGGTGCTGAAGAAGCGCTGTCCCGGGCGGAATATCGACGAAATGCTGTATGTGGGTATCTCGCGGCGCTTGAGTTCGCCAAGGAGATTATTCCAAAATTCATATTTGATGATGATGGCACAGCGAGGCTGAACGGCATCGAGGAAGGCGCGCACGGCAGCCGGGGTGTCGGCAGGCAGGTAGCACACGGCATCGACCTCGCTATACTTGCAGCGCACCTTGTAGCCCGAGGGCGAGAAGAACGAGAGCAAAATCGACACATCGGGGTGCTCGCGGCGGATGCGCTCGATGAGGTGGCGACCTTGCTCAAATTCGCCTAATGAGGCGGCGTGGAACCAGTAGTCGAAGCCGGCGGGAGCCACCAGGCGGCGCGTCTCGGCGAGGGTGTCGAGGGTGTGTCGACGCCCCTGTAGCATGGTGCGTATCTTGCTGTTGCCTATCGAGGCTACGGCAAGGACACCATTCATCAGGTGTATAGCGGCGTTATACAGTAGGCTCATCAGGCTTAATATTGTCGACAGCGGCGTGCAGACGTCTCAGGGTCTCGTCCTTGCCGATAATATCAGTGATCTCGAAGATGTGGGGACCCTTGCACTCGCCCACCAAGGCGAGGCGGAAGGCATTCATCACATTGCCCATGTGCAGGTCGTTGCTCTTGATCCAGTCCATGACCACCGGCTCGGCAACCTCGGCGCTCAACTGTGGCAGACCCTCGAGGATTTCACACAGGCGCAGCATCAATGCGGGTGTCTCGGCGCTCCAGCGCTTCTTGATGTCCTTGGCGCTATAGGTGGTGGGTGCTATGAAGTAGAAGCCGGCTTGGTCGACGAGTTCCTTGACAAAGTTGACACGGCTCTTGACCGAGGCGATGGCACGGCAGATATAGGCATCGTCGTAGCGCGACATATCGGCGCCGGCGGCTTGCATCAGCGGCTTGAACAGCGCGGCGAGTGTGGCGTCGTCGGTTTGCTCTATATATATGTGGTTGAACCATTTACCCTTCTCAAAGGCAAATTTGGCGCCGGAGCGTGAGCAGTGGGCAAAGGAGAATTTGTCGATAAGTTCTTGCATGCTCATCACCTCGGTGTCGTCGCCGGGGTTCCATCCCAGCAGGGCGAGGAAATTGACCACTGCCTGGGGCAGGTAGCCGCTCTCGCGATAGCCCGAGGAGATGTCGCCCGACGAGGGGTCGTGCCACTCCAGGGGGAATACGGGGAAGCCGAGGCGGTCGCCGTCGCGCTTGGAGAGTTTGCCCTTGCCATCGGGCTTGAGTAACAGGGGCAGGTGTACAAATTCGGGTGCGGTGTCGCTCCAGCCAAATGCCTCGTAGAGCAATACGTGCAGAGGTGCCGAGGGGAGCCATTCCTCACCGCGGATGACGTGCGACACCTTCATCAAGTGGTCGTCGACTATATTGGCGAGGTGGTAGGTGGGCAGGTCGTCGCTGCTCTTGTACAGCACCTTGTCGTCGAGGATATCGCTCTTGATGACCACGCGCCCGCGCAGCAAGTCATTGACCTCGACGTCGCGACCCGGCTCAATCTTGAAGCGCACTACCCAGGGGGTGCCGCCATCGATGAGGGCTTTTACCTCGTCGGCGCTCATAGTCAGCGAGTTGCGCATCTGTCCGCGAGCCGATGCATCGTATTGAAAGTTGGGGATTTCGGCGCGCTTGGCATCTAACTCC
>JBJEDD010000070.1:0-3369 GCA_051871715.1 Muribaculaceae bacterium
CCTCGATATAGGTGTCGTCGAACAGGAACAGCGTCGTGCCCAGTCTGTCAAGGCTGCATCGGTAAGCAATAAGGCATCATTCTGCCGCAGACAATTAGAGGGCTCCGGGCTCACGGAAGAAGATGTTTTGGCTCATGTCCTTGATGGCAATGATGATTTGTACGTCTCCCCATTCCGTAAGGGTCGCTTGAATGAGTACTATGGCATAGACGACAAGGGCGATGACATGTTAATTTACTATTATGACCTCTATGGTCGCCCTATGACGTACAAACCAAAAGGTTCATCGCGCGAGCGCCAATATGTGAGAGTCCGCTGGTCTAATCCGGAGATACATCTGTCATCGGACGGTGACGAGATGAAGTACCAGACACCTCCCGGGGCTACTTGCCGAGTATATATCCCGGAGAAGATCCGAAATATGTTCCGTAATAAATCTCATATCGATACACTGTTCTTGCAAGAGGGTGAGAAAAAAGCGGAGAAAGCATGTAAGCATGGCATGCTGTCGATAGGCATCCAAGGCATAAATAACTTTGGGTCAAAAGACGAGGGCCCCATACAAGATATACTTGACCTTGCCCGAGTGTGCACCGTCTCCAACGTAGTCTTAGTGATGGATAGCGACTGGAATGAGTTGAGCCGAAACATCACAATCGGTGTGCGTGCGGACAGTCGCCCAAACATATTCTCCAAGGCTGTTATTAAGTTTCGGCAGTATATGAAGGCTCTATATAACCAAGGGCTGTCAGTCGATATATGGTGGGGACACGTCAATACCAATGAGCACGGGGATAAGGGCGTTGATGACCTGCTATGTGGCTCCTTGTTAGGACATGAGGACGAACTGATGTCTGATATAACGTATACCATGAATAGCCATAACGGCAAGGGTGTATGGCTCGATATCCATAAGATTACATCCGTGTCGGACGAGCAGATACGTGACTTCTGGAGCCTCAATGATGTCCATGCGTTTTACGACCTTCATAAGGCCCGGCTTGCCGAGATTAGTTCGTTTAAGATTGGACGTATCCGCTATCGAGTGGAAGATGACAAGCTCATCCAGGCAAGCCGTTATGCCTCCGATAGCGATATCTATAAGATTGTCACTAATTCCAAGGGCGAGGACAAGGTGGAGTTTAACGACGTGGAAGCATTCCGATTTCTCGCCGCATCAGGTTTCTCTCGACTACGCAATAACGATGATGCTGCCTCCGGCTTTGAACTCATTAGGGAGGAAGATGGCATAATCGACCGAGTTGTCCCATATGAGGTGCGCGACTATATACGCGAGTATGTTAACTCAATATGCAAATCGGAAATTGTGCTCTTGTATTTCGCCAAGAAGTTGTCGACCATTATGGCGGATAAACAGCTTGAGAACCTTGCCATCATCTCTGATGACTTCAACCACTTCGCCCCCGGCATCCAGCGGACCCCATATAACAATGGCATGGTCGAGATAACAGCGACGTCTATCACGCCGGAGTGTCCCATGACTCGCGTGTGGCGTAGCAGCATCGTCCCCCGCAAGTTTAGGCGCGTGGAGATTATCAAAGATATACAACAAGATGAGAATGGTGATTTTTATCTTACATTAACTCCTGAGGCAGATAAGTGCGAGTTTTTTCAATTCATTTGCAACACATCAAACAACATATATGATTGGGATGCGCCTCGCGATATAACACGGGAAGAGGTGCTCGAATGGCATCATCATATCGTTAATAAGCTCACGACAATAGGCTATCTGTTGTGCGATTATAAATACGCCTCTGAGCGTAAGGCTGTAATTATCCAGGACCATCTTATGAGCGAGGTAGGACAGAGCCACGGCGGAGCCGGCAAGTCTATTGTAGGCAACGCCATCAAGCATATACGCCCTCAATACTTCATCGATGGGAAGCAGATGCAGACCAATGATGAGTTCTTGCTTTCCGGCGTCAATAAGACCACTCGAAATATCTTCATCGATGATGTCAAGACCAACTTCGACTTTGTCAGTCTCTTTGCGATGATAACCGGTGACATGAACGTAAACCCTAAGGGCAAGGACCGTTACAGCATCCCGGTAGAGGAGAGCCCGAAGATACTTATAACGACTAACCACGCGATAAATCACGCCACGGAGAATGCCTCAAAGCGTCGTATCTCCTACATGGAGTTCTCGACATGGTATAATCCCGAGCATACCATAGCCGATGACTTTGACCACATGTTTTTCGATGACTGGGATGATGAACAGTGGAACCTGTTCGACAACTTTATGGCGGAGTGCGTGATGTATTACTTACGCTCATTTGAGGAGTGCTGGGCGCGTAAAGGGCAAGGTGCAGTTCCTCCGCCAATGCGTAACATCGAGCTCCGCACTCTTAGGCAGGAGATGTCCGAGTCTCTATATCAGTGGGCGGAAGAATATTTCGACCCGTCAGGGGATAAGCTCAATGCTCGCCTCCGTCGTAGCGACGTATTACAATCCTTCTTCGAGTATGCCGGCACTCAAGGTCATGGCGTTACTCGCACTAATTTCCGCAAAAAAATAGAGGCTTATTGCAAGTTCAAAGGCTACGACCTCAACATCAATAAGCCGATAACAGAGCATGGAAATCGTGTCACATACAACGATTGGAAGCCGAGTAATCCGGACAAATCATATATCGGAGAGGCTGATAAATCGGGTGGCATTGAATATTTCACGATTTACTCGCCGACGAAAGGTGAGGATACAACCGAAGATACAAAACCATTTTAGACATCCGAGATGAATAGAACTATAGAATTGGCATATGAGGCTATTAAAAGCGCCTTAAACGTCGAAAGAGATACAATAAACACGCAATCGCGTAGCCGGCTCAATTATGCCCGTATGATTTTTGTCATTATACTCCGCGATAAAGGCGTAAGTTATAAGGTAATAAGCAGAGCACTATGTTGCTCTGGCACAAGTACATACCACTATTACCACCGGGCACTGAATGTGCTTAATGAGTCTCTCGTTATGCGATCGAAATATGTGAAAGTATCTACCCACTATGAAGCGCTCAAATCCTTACGAATCGCTGCGCATTGATTGCTTATGCGATGCAGACCCTGTGGAGGCACAGTCTATATGCGAGATTGGTTGCCCGGACGAACTTATTAGCATCTCCACATCAGTGATGCCTGATGGGCGATGGGTATATGGGTATACAGTTAATTGGCATATACGAGATGGACAGACTAAGCAACAAGTCTCCCACTCAGACCCGACCCCGTCGTTAGGCTTATTTGCCAGCCAGAGGGAGGCTCGCCTATACGCTGTGGGGTTTATGCTCTCATATGCAGAGTACTTCTTGCCCGAGACTGTTGACGCACTGCGTCGAGAGG
>JBJEDD010000071.1:0-3351 GCA_051871715.1 Muribaculaceae bacterium
GGCAACGCTTGTTCTTCCGCTGGTTTGACAAGTGGCTCAAGAAATAACACTCACCAACCCCACAATAAAGGCGCGCCCGGTCATTCGGGCGCGTCTTTTTATTCGGTGGTGGCGGGAGTGGTGTTGTCGCGGCGCGAACCTATGACGTTGATGTCGCCGCTGAGGTTGTATTCCTTGCCATCGCTGCCGCGAGCCTTGATGACATAGTAGTAGACCCCGGGACCGACTATCTTACCGCCGTTGCGACCGTCCCAACCCTGCGAGGGATCAGTGAGGTGGGCAAGTTCGTGCCCCCAGCGGTTGAATATGTGACAGTCAAAGGAAATGATGGAGCGATAGCTGACCTTCCACTCGTCGTTGACGCCCTCGGAGGTGCCGGGCGAGAATGCATTGGGGCACTCAAGGCTCGATGAGCCGATGGTGACGGTGTAGGTGTCGCCGATATACTCACAGGTAGCAGCGGCATTGTTGGCGGTGAGGCGCACATAGGCTGTCCCCTCCTCGGTGAAGGTGTAAGTGAACTCGAGGCGGTCGTCGGTGTATATCGACTCGTTGAACTCGGCATCGGTGGAGATTTCCCAGCGATGGTAGATAGCGGCATCGGTGACCGCCGCCGTGAAGGTGATTTCGCAGGGAGCCGAGCCGCCCAATTCAGCCTCCAGAGGCTGCTCGTTGTCGGCATCGCGAGGTGTCTGCACCGCCTTGGTGCGAGCCTGCACGGCTTGTGTGATGAATGTATCGGTGGCGACTTCTTCGCCGAAGCCCCAAGCCATGGCAAAGCGGTCGGGGCTGAGGGTCAACTGTGTATCGCACAGGGGCACCGGTGCCGAGATAGTGGCTCCGAGGCTCTCATAGGACTCTGTTACAGGCACTTGGTCATACGCCACATTTTCCTCGTTGTATTCGAGGGTGTTGTAGGTCAATTCGATGCCGCGGTCGAGGACTATGCGTCGCCCGGTGATGCTGTAATAGGCGATATCGCCTGCCGGATTGTCGACATGGAGAAATATGCGGTCGCAGTCGGAGCTCTCGACGGCAATGGCGCGCACATCGTAGTAGTGATTGGCATAATTGACCACCCAAAAGCAGTATTGCACGCCCCCGTCGGTGATGATATAGCCCATATCGTCACTCGAGGCATTGATCGACAGGGAGCCATCGCCGACGACACTGTAAGTCACATCCTCGGCATATCCGCCTCCAAGGGCGCTATAGCGCTGCCAGGAGACCGTGGAGGAGTTGGCGCGATAGAAAATTTGCTGTCCGGCTGTGTTTTCAGCCACAATCACGGTGTTGAGACCGGTATTGGTAGCCGGGGTCTCATAGATAGTGCGCACCGACGACGACAGCCACACACGGTCGCTCTGTGCCACGGCTCCTATGGCAAGGTATGCCGCAAGTATTGTCAACAAATATCTCTTCATATCTTAACTTTATCGGGGTTTCGAGCAATAAAATCCTTCCACGAAGTGGCTTTGGCGACTGCGGGCTTGCCCGACTCGTAGAAGTGGCACAAGGCGGCTGCAAGGGCATCGGTGGCATCGAGCTCGGGGAGCATCGACGACTCGGGGATATTGAGGATATGGCGCAACATCTCGCGCACCTGCTCCTTGGCGGCTGCGCCGTTGCCGGTGATGGCTTGCTTGATTTTGCGCGGCTCATACTCGGTGATGGGCACATCGCGACACAGGGCGGCAGCCATCGCTACCCCCTGGGCGCGCCCCAACTTGAGCATCGACTGCACGTTCTTGCTATAGAACGGAGCCTCGATAGCCATCTCGTCGGGCATATATTGGTTGCACAGTTCGAGTGTGCGGTCGTAAATGCGTCGTAGACGCAGGTAGTGCGACTCGAATTTGCTCAAGCGCACCACACCCATGGCAATCATCGCCGGCTTGTTGTTGTTAACGCCGAGGATGCCATAACCCATGACATTGGTACCGGGGTCGATGCCTATGATGACGCGCTTGTAGTCTCTTACATCGGGCATGGCAATGCGGTGAGGGTGGTTGAAAAGCACAATGCTCGCCCGTTCCAGTGTTGCATCAGGTAGGCGAGCAACCGACTGCCGTGGTCGGCATACCAAGTCTCGATTTCGGCGCGCGAGGGTGCCCGCAAGTGCAGGGCAAAACTGATGGCATCATCGCCGGCACGGCTTTCAATGCGGAAGAGCTCGGGCGAGTCGAAGTATTGCCCGTCGGCTGTTGCCGATGGAATAAACTCACTGTGAAGCCATTGCAGGAACTCCTGCTCGATGCTCGGCTCGATGGCAAAGGTGGTGTTATAGAGTAGCATTGCGTTTCACTGATTTGTTCACCTCGCGGCGATGGTGTAAAAATCTGAAAATGAAGCCTATATGGCGCAACAGCGTGGGCAGCAAGCCGTAGTAGTGTGACATGATGTTGAAGCGCTCGCGCAGCGACGCCTTGCGATTGGCGGTGGTGACCCCCTCGTCGAGGTAGTCGATGAGTACATCGTCGATAAAGCGATTGAGCCTCGACTGCTGCAAGCAGCGGATACACCAATCGTAATCGGCTGAATATCTGTATCTTGTATCGTACATAGGCACTCTTTCGCGTCGAGCGACAAAGGCTTGGTGGCACACCAACATCCCGCGGGCAAAGTCGCGGTAGGTCAAGTCTGCCGGCGCTGTGAGGTGGCGTGGCGCCACATATCTGCCCTCGTTATCCACCAAGACGGTTTGCCCGTAGACCACATCGGGCTGCTTGCCGGCGGTAATTGCATCGGCGATTTCCTGCAAAGTGCCGGGCGAGTGAAACTTGTCGCCGGCATTCAGAAAGATAAGGTATTGACCTCGGCTGAGGCAAATACCCTTGTTCATCGCATCGTAGATGCCGTCATCGGGCTCGCTGAGCATCCGACGACGCTCGGCGCCCGGTGCGGAAGCAACAACTTGGTCTGTGCCGTCACTCGATGCTCCATCGACTATGAGATGCTCATAGTCAACACATGTCTGCTCAGCCACGCTCTGCAGGGTTCTACCGACCGTAGCTGAGGCATTGTATGTAATAGTGATTATCGAGAACAGCACGTGCTTATTTTTTAGTAAGAATTCAGGGATATACCCCTTAGACGACAAAGTTAAGCAGTAATTTTGAATAATGCAAAAAAATCTCGTTTACCGAGCTTACCGAGCTTATCGGGCAATTCATATTAGTCCAATTCACCGTCTTCGGCAACAAGACCTTGCGAGAACCTGCAGAGCAGGTTCCTCATGCGTAACCCCACGTTGGCGCTGCGCGCCTACGTGGGGACCACCCCCCCTAAAAAAAGTCAGCACAACCCGCAGCGCGGGTTGCTTATACTCAAGCAAAAAGACCCCGGCGGGGT
>JBJEDD010000072.1:0-3350 GCA_051871715.1 Muribaculaceae bacterium
CACGGTGCCTTCGGGGCAGAAAGTCTCGATGTTGGGCAGAGAGTAGCTCCATTCGCCGTCGGCGTTCTGGGTATACAGGATAGGATATACGCAGAAACCGGTGTAGTCGCGAACCTGACCGGCGATGGTCTTACCGTCTTCGCTGATATAGAGAGCGGTGATGTACTGGGGGATGCGACCCGAGAAGTCGGTCTCGGGGTGGGGCAGTACGTGGTATTCGCCGTAGCCGTCCTCAGTAGCGTCCCAGTAGCAGGGCACTTGCATGATGACCTTGGCGTCAACCGAGAAGGGTGCTTGCGACACGCTACCGCAGATACGGCTGCCGTCGGGGGTGATACCGTTGGCGAGGTTGCAGTCGGTAGTGCCTTCGCTATAGAGTTCAAACCATTCACCATCTTTCCAGTAGCAAGCATTGCCATCTGAGGTGGTGGAGCCGAGGATGATGCCGGTAGCGCTCAGGTAGTTGCCAAGACCGCCCGAGTATGATGCTCCGGTTGACCAGTCTTCCTCATAGAGGAATTCCTCGTATGTCTCGAGGTTGATAATGCTCAAGGTGCCGTTCAACTCTGATACGACATACTTGCCGTCGGGAGAGATACCTTGCCATGAATAACCGGGCATGGCGAGAGGCTCTACAAATTGGGCTTGCGCGGCGACACCGGCAGCCATCATTGCAATAACGAGTAAACTTTTCTTCATAGAAATCATACTTCTGTTAGGTTAATAATATTCTGTTTTTACACGTTTTTGTGTTATAAACGTCTGCAAAGTAAAGGTTTTTTATTCACAAAAACAAATTTTTTTCAATTTTTATTCATTTTTGCCCGCATTTCTTCAAATTCCTCATCATTTCTCACCCAAATCCTTACCATTCATCGCCACCACCCTCTCCCCCACCAACAATTAATAAGGCGTGCTGCGGTACTTTCTCAAGCACCGCAGCACATTGTGTGATGATTCTCATGTTATATAATTAATGTGTGTCCCTGCATCAGATACCGACAAAGGTCGAGGGAACTATTGCTTATGTCTATATGGCATCGGCTCCCACGCCTGTCGCGGAAGCCTTTATAATATTCAAATATGTAAATCGTTGAAAATTAGCGCGTTGCAAAAATGGGGGGGGGTAGAAATCAGCCCTCCTCCATCGACGCACGCAATCGATATCCTCTCATCACTTATCATGCCACAAAATTAACAACTTCTTGCCATTCAGGCAATAAATTAAGTATTTTTAACTTTCAACCCTCAACAATGGGCTATTCTTTCCATTTTTCCGGAATTGAGTAAGCCTTGCCATCAATAGCTACTTTATCCGGCATAATAGCCGCTTGGAAGCGTCTAAGGTTCTTTATAAATAACACCGGTTTGCTACGATGGTGTATCAAGTTGTCTTTTAGATCATTACTAAAATTTGATGGTGGAAAATATACCTTGATGCCAATTTTAGGGAAAAGTCTTTGAATTAATTCGATCGGTGGAACAAGATCACTATCCGCACTGACAAGTGCCACAATATCTGTTGACCCCATCACACAATCTTCAACCATTCGTATGGATATATTGACATCGGTTTTCTTTTCTTCAGGTCTTGCGATATCGCCCTTGCAGTATGGGCATATTATGTGTTTTTCCAAATATTTTCCTCGTACTATTTCGAATCGTTCGCCATTAATAAGTTTATTGGCGTTTAAAAAAGCACTTTGCCTACTGTTCTTTTGGGGACTTAATGGCGAGGCTGTGAAATATATTACTTTTTCCAGTGTTTGATCCTCGCCTAAGAAGCTCTCGCACAATTTTACCATATCGATCCAGTAGCACGTGCGCCATGCTCGATCGATTTGTTTACTACGCTTCAAGCCGAAATAAAAATTGAAGCCGTCAATGTAAAATGTTACTCGTTTCTTTTGTTCCATATCATAAAAAAAGCCGCTCGTAAGCGGCCTATTCCCTGCAAGAAAGCAGGGCGTTGCTTTTCTGTCGCAAATTTACCGCTTTTTTGCGCTCTTACGGCAAATATTTAGTTAAAAAACACTAAACGACTAATTAATAAACCCTCAACCTTTTCAACCCTTGTACGCCTTGACGGTCTCGGCGACGCCGCGCTCCAGCGGAAAATTCACCTTGAACCCGAAGTCGCGCACCGCATCGCTCACATCGCAGCTCCAATTGCGCTGCCGCATAATGCGATACTTGTCGCGGTTGAGCGTCGACACCCGTCCGCGTGCCAGCGCCACCTTCTCGGCGACCACCGACGCCACATATGCCATCCACAGCGGCAACTTCACCGGTATCACACAGCGCTTGCCCAGCGCCTTAGCCACCATGCCGCGAAACTCCCGCTGGCTGTAGGCGCGGTCCTCGCTGATGATATATTTGCGCCGCAGCGTCGCCTCCGAGGCGATGGCGTCAAACATCGCCCCCACCAGGTCGTCGACATATATAAATGTGAGCATCTGGCGCTTATACCCCACGCCGAAGTCCCATCCGCGGTCGATACACTTGATCATCATCAGATAGTCCTGCTCGTGAGGTCCGTACACGCCCGTCGGGCGGAATATCGTCCACGGGAAGTCGGGCAGCGTCTCCAGGTAGGTCTCGGTCTTGATTTTCGACAGCCCATAGCGCGTATTGGGATTGGGCACCGTCCGCGAGGTGATGGGCGTGTAGCCGCGCTCGTCGCTCGGACCCACTGCGCTCAGCGAACTCATATACAGGAAACGCTCGGGCACCATGTCGCACCGCCGCAGTATCTCCACAAAGGTGCGCGGATACATGAAATTGATGAGGTTGAAGTCGTTGTAGTCGGCACACTTGGTGGCGCCCAGGTTCCAGATGATATAGTCCCAGCGCCCGCCGGGAGCCTCGGCGCGCAGCGTCGCCTCCATGCCCTCGGGGTCGTCATAGTCGAGTACCACGGCATGCAGACGCTCGTCCTGCAGATACCGCCGCGACGTGCTCGCGCGCACTCCCACATATGTCTCATAGCCGCGGCGCAAGCCCTCGGCTGCTATGAAGCCGCCGATAAATCCTCCGGCGCCTACTATCAACAAACTCTTCTTTTCCATGCCACAAAGTTACGAATATTTTTTTAATGGTTTATTGTTGAGGGTTTATTGTTTAGGGTTTAATGCGCCGAGCGCATTAAAATAGCGAGCGCGACTCCATTGAGCCGCGCCCGCGCTTAAGTGTTTATTGCTTATAGGACCTATAGGGCCAATTCATCAGCGGATCGATATCTTAGTAGCAGTGTTGCCGCTGCGACGGATGTAGATGCCGGGGGTCAGTGCGCCATCAACGCGTACACCCTGCAGATTGTAGTACTCGACAGCACCCTCGCTATCAACAAC
>JBJEDD010000073.1:0-3348 GCA_051871715.1 Muribaculaceae bacterium
TTCTCGTAAATGGCTATTGATTAACCGGCGTGGTATAGACGTAGGCGCCGATATCGGGCGTCGAGCCGCGTGGCAAGCCGTAGCGATCGACTGCCGCTGCCGGAGCCGTCAGCGCTCCATTGCCCGCTCCGATGGCAGGCGAGCCTTCGCGCAAGCGGTAGTCAAAGATATACTCCTCACGCACAGTGTAATAGAGCGGGTCGGCGCCCCATACACAGTTGATAAAATTGTCGTCATCGGTCCCCTCACTCTTGAGCAAACAATTGCGCAATGTGACCGCCGTGTCGGTAAGGTCGCCGTGCGACAGGTCCATGCCATTGCCGTAAATTATTGTGTTGCTGATGTCGGCTCGCACCATCGGGCGCCCGGAGCCATCGTCGGTCACCGCATTGATTTGCCCGAATTGCATTATCGGTCCCTCGAGTATGGAGAACAGGTAGTAGTTGGCAAGGGTGCAGTGATTGAATACGTGCTCGCCTCCGTGCAACAACACCGCGCCGGATGCCGCCTCGGCTATCTCACAGCCATAGGCATTGATACGAGCATAGTAAGTCTCAAGGGCATATCCACCACTATTGCGCAGTCGCGAATTGACCATCGTCACATCGGGCAACGCATCGTCTGAAGCGTCCAAGCCCGACACAGTGACACCTTGCCAGGTGTTGCATATATGGCAGTAATTCAATTCGTTAGCATGTGATGTCGAGGTGAAGAACATGCCTATCCATTGGCGAGACATCAGGTCGAAGGGTATATCGGCGGCGACATAGCCGGTGCGGTCACCGGCAAAGGTAATCTCGTGGTCCTGAGCACCTAACGCCTTGAGGGTGCCTCGCACCACCATCATCGCCCCATCGTGAAAATAAAACTCTGCATCCGGGTCCACTGTAAGTGTCACCCCCAGTGCAACTACCAATGAATCAAACACTTGATATGGTTTTCCTGCCCGTAGATGGGTATCCCTGTCCAGCACAGTCGCATACAGCCGCGTCACATCGCGCCCTTGGGCGGCAAGGGTCACTGTCTGCTTCACGCCATTGGTGACGAAGTCGAGAGCCGCAGTCACCTCCACCGGCACCGTGGCTCCATTTGCCGGCAATGTCGTCTCTACCAACACAAATATCGAGTCCTTGGCACGTATCTCCACGTCGCTGAACTCCTTACCACTGAAGCCGTCGACATTCAACCTGAACAGGTCAGCATTGGCACCTGAAATGCTTATATTACTGATATTTATACCTTTTGAAGCGCGGTTGTACACCGTGAAACGGTGTGTAGTCGATGGTTGCTCGGTGAATATAACACCCATATCAAGAGTGTCGACCGAGAAGGTCGGGCAATCGCCCGGCGACGTGCTGAAGCCGTCCTCTATACACGACGTCAACATCGCCATCATCATTATAGCGTATACACCTATATATTTCATCCTTAAACATATCATACTAACCAATTAACGTCATTTCCCGCAATTTATTGCTATCAAAGTGTTCTAATGAATTCATCCCAATCTTTAGGTGCGCGCTGCTGTCCGAACGCTTTGGTAAAAAGGCGACGGCGTGTAGCCGACACCGATTCCTTGCTGTGAAATGTCAATTGCGCTATGACACTCGGCGTAAAGTTCATCTTCAGCAATAAACATACACGCATCTCATTCTCATTCATCTTGCACAAGTCGAGCAGACGCTCGCGAAAACGCGGAAAAGCCTCCTCTACAACATCACCTACCTGTAGCCACTCCTCAGCGCTCAGTACGCCCGATGTATCGGGCGAATTAGATAGACGCTTGATATGTCGATATATCTCAGAATTTTCAATAATTTCTTCCTCGTGCTTGCGCGTTTCAGGAGCCTTGGATTTATTCTCGCGCTTGAGCGTTTCCAATTTTTCGATGCGTAGTTTCATCAATGCATGTTGCTGTCGTTTGGCACGGATATAAAAAGCGGCAAAGCAGATAACAATCAACAGTAGTCCTACTATCACGCCCAATACCATACCTTGGCGATGCTTTTCCTCACGCAACTTGCTGTTTTCCTGCACTTTGAGCGAATAGTCATACAATGCATTCATCTTGAGTATAGTCTCAGCGCGATTCATATTGGCTGCCGAGTCGTCATACTGACGATACTGTCCCAAATACCTAATAGCCTGCTCGGGTTGCCCATGCCGCACCGCTATCTCGGCAAGCACTCGCGATGCCCAACGCTTCGAATATATATCACCCCTATCAAGAAGCGCTACCGCATAATCACGACACAAATCAATGCTATCTGTAGCATAGCACAGCCGCGCTCCAATCGTAATTTGAGCCACCGACTGCCACTCGGGCGCATAGCGTAGCGCCTTGTCGAAATCATCTCGCGCCAACGTATAGTGGTCGCCGCTGATATGCGCTCCGGCACTGAGCAAATACAACTCGTTAAGAAACAACGAGTCGCCTATCGCTTCGGCTAAGGTAATGCCTCGGTTGCAATATTCAAGGCAACTATCCGGATTAGCAACCGACAAATATGAATTGGCGATATCGCGCAGATTAAATATCATACCGACGCTATCTCGCGAGTCATAATTCAAATAATATGCCCTACTATACATTTCTATCGCCTCATTGTAAAGACTCTGATACAAGTATATCGAGCCTAATTGGCTATAGCACTTACTCTTAAGTCTTGCATATCGCTCTTCCCCAATATTATCTATCTGTTCAATGGCTTGCAATAAATAGTATCTCGCCTCTGTCGCATTATTGTGGGTACGATATACTCGTCCTGCATAATACAGAGCCATGGGCAGTAGTTCCTTATCACCATCTGAAGTATAATAATCAACTATTTCAAGTATATCATCGGGGGTACACTGCAAGCAATCAGCCTTATCCGAGGCCTTGATTTTCAACAAATTATAGTACTGCCAATCGCGCTCCGAGGCATCGCGCATCTTCGGCTCCATTTGCGACAACACCACCATCGCTGTGTCGGGTGACTCATCTGCAAGCCGATCTGCATCAACTAATTCTCGCGGATATTCTTGATGGTCACATGATGTAACCATCAAGGATATTAACACCATTATTATCGTCTTTGTAATTTTCATAGCGCAAATATAGCAATTATTGAGCACCGTTCCAACTATCCCTCCCTCTACGAGTGTACATTTTGGTGTACACCTCCTTATTTAACCATTTTGCACACCTTTGTACACCCTTGTACACTCCTTTTTGTGCAAACTTTGCAACACAAAAGTTTAATTATGAAAAGACACGTTATAACACTTTTCTTTGTAGCGATAGCAACCACCTTATCTGTGATGATATGCGCTTGTCAGCGCTCGCCGTCTGAGATACCCGAAGAC
>JBJEDD010000074.1:0-4427 GCA_051871715.1 Muribaculaceae bacterium
ACCCGAGATATGCTCGAGTTGCTCGAGAGCGTTGCGGTGCATCTTGTCGACCTCGGCTTGGCGCGCCTCGATAGCAGCCATCTGGCTGTCAAGGGCTTGACGTGCGGAGTCGAGTTCGTTGCGGGTGCGAGCATTTTCGCTCTGCTGCTGGTTGAGTTGCAACTCGCGCTGTTTCTGACGAGCCTCGATTTGCTGCACCTTGTTCATGCGTTGGTTGACTTGCTTGTCGGCTTCAGCGGTGATTTTGAGAGCTTCTTCGCGACCTTCGAGTTGTTTTTGGCGCTTGAGGTCCTCGGCTTCGCGCTCAGCGTCGGCAAGGATTGTTTTGGCGCGAGTGTGCGCCATGCGTCGTTGAGCGATGACGGTAATAGCGACGGCTATGGCGGCTGCCAATACGCCTATTGCAATGATTATGAAAATATTCATATAATTGGTTGGGGTTAAAGAGTGATTATTGGGTTTCTAAAAAATGAAAATACGCACTGTGACGGGGATGCCTCTGCATCCTCGGCGGGAAAAAGAATCACTCTGTAAATGCGTGGAAGATAGGAAGTTACTCGGTCGAGAGCAATACCGCATCGAGAGATTTCTCAAATTCATCAATCATGCGGCTCTGCTCGGCAAGTTGCTCGGATTTGCGATAATACAGCTCGGCAAAAGCAAGGGCGGTCTTGGCGAGGGAGTACTGCAAGGGCTTGTCGGGTTGGTCCTTGCGGAAACGCTGACACAACTCGTTGACATGGTAAGCAGCCCGACGGAAGATTTCTTCCTCGGCCAAACTGATGTTGAAGACAAAAGGCTCAACATCGGCTATAGTTGCTGTAAACTTATGTTTCTTCTCTTCGTTCATCTTACAGAGGTCATCATAGAGGTGTATTGTCATTCAAGAATATCGGCGATACACCTGTCGATTTCCCTAATCAAATCTGCAATCAACGCTTTAGAGTCATCCAAGTCTTGGGCACCCGTGCCGACATTGGAGGCAACTGTAAGGTTCTCGACCTTGATATTGAGCTGCTTCAACTGCTCATCGCGAGCGAGGAGCTGTGCCTTGAGGTCGCTGATTTGTGAGCGCGCCTCGTCGTAGGCAGCCTTGAGCGAGGCATATCTCTCGCCCAAGACATTCATCTTGGACTGCACACGCTCGATTTGTTGCCGGATGTCTGTTGCCATTAATTGCAAATTTTGACAAAAGTACAAATTTTTTCTCAAAAATAAGCCTTTTTTCTTGCTAAAAATTTCAAGCGCACAAATAATTTTTTATTGCGGCAATTTACTTCATCGCTATATACTTGAATATAAAGCATTTAAATAAAGCATCTCCCGACACGCAAGACGTGCCGAGAGATGCCGGTTACTTAACCGCTTTTGATGATATGGTTATTTTTTTTCTTTGATTTTTTCCAATTGACGTTCGAGAGCATCGAGGCATTGATCGACAGCCTCCTCAAATGTGTTGGCGGTCTTATCTGCTACCATGTCTTCGTGTTGAGGCACGACGACCTTGATAATAGCCTCTTTGTTCATAACGGTTTCGGGTTTTACGACCTTGAGAGTAACATCAACAGTGGTGATTGCCGGATTGCGGCGAGCGAGTTTTTCAGCCTTCTTGTTGATGAAAGCGGTAAGTTTCTCAGCCACTTCGAAGTGGATAGCTTGAATGCGTACTTCCATAGTTAACCTTTCATTTTTGCGCGTGGATGCGCGAGTTCATAATTATGTTTCAGTTCGCTATAAGAGAGATGAGTATAGATTTGCGTAGTAGCGAGAGAGGAGTGCCCGAGTAGTTCCTTGACAGCAGTGAGCCCGGCGCCGTCGTTGAGCATATCGGTGGCACAGGAGTGTCGCAGGCAGTGAGGCGTAGGATGCGATGGCGTGGAGGCAAATGCCTGCTTGACGATAGCGTTGACGTGTCGGTACGCGATAGGCTTGCTATCCTCGCGCACGAAGAAAGAGTCATCAACGGGACGAGGGCGTAGTTGCCGATATAGGGCGACCTGGTTGGCGATATTACTGCCGTAAGGGATAACGCGCTGCTTGTTGCGCTTGCCGAGGACCTTAAGCTCCATAGCAGAGTTGTTGACATCAACATCGCGCAAGCCCACAAGCTCTGAGGCACGCATGCCGGTTGAGTACAACATGTCAACAATCAGGTGGTCGCGCACCTCGACAAAGTTGGAGGGGTCGACGTGGACCGAGAGGGCGCGCTCGGTATCGGCGGGAGCCACGACACGCGGGAGCGGCTTGGGCAATCGTGCGGTAGTCAACTCGGCAGCAGGATTGACAGCCACGCCACGGCGCTTCATCATGAAAGTGAAGAAGGCACGGAGAGATTGGACCTTGCGACGAATGGAGCGCTGGGAAATACCGGCGGCGGCAAGGTGAGCAATCCACAGGCGTAAGTCATTGGAAGTGATGGTGGTTACATCATAGTCATCACCGAGAGTGACACAAGCAAAAGAGTCCCATTGCCTCAAATCGCAAGTATACGACAATACGGTGTGTGCTGACAGCGCCAGCTCACACCGTATATACGTTATAAAGGATTGGTATGGTTCTTTCATGAGTGCGTCGGTGATGTGAAGAAGTCAGTCACATTCCGATGCCACGAAATTAGCCAATACTTTTTAAATTCGCAAAATTTTTTGGGATAAAAATCCCGAGAAGGGCAAAAAAAGTTTTATTCCTCGGTAGAACGGAGCTTCTGCACGTAGACAGCCTTCATCATCTTCTTGCGGTTGGTGACTGAGGGCTTCTGGAAAGCCTGACGGCTACGGAGTTCCTTTACAATACCGGTTTTTTCAAATTTACGCTTAAATTTCTTGAGAGCGCGTTCGATGTTTTCGCCTTCTTTTACTTGTACGATGATCATATCTAAATGTTAAATGTTAAAAATCTGTTTGATATTTTGCGTTTAGCGGGGCAAAATTACGCATAATTTTTTGATTGACAAAAAATAAAATGCATTTTTGCCATTAAAAAAGAAAATAAGTGCTGAATTAGCGTGTATTTACGACTGAGATTACTATGTCGATAAAAGCACCTCCTTCGATATTAAACAGATTAACATTCAATTAATTATTCGCCCATGGTGCGCAGGAGTTCGTCGTTGTCGCGAGTGCGCTCCATGCGGTCCTTGATAAATTCCATAGCCTCGATAGAGTTGCGGTCGCTGAGGAAGCGTCGCAAGATCCACATGCGGTTGAGAGTTTCCTCGCGGAGGAGCAAATCATCGCGACGAGTGCTCGAAGCCATGATGTCGACAGCGGGGAATATGCGCTTGTTGGAGAGTTTGCGGTCGAGTTGCAACTCCATATTGCCGGTACCCTTGAATTCCTCGAAGATTACCTCGTCCATCTTTGACGAAGTCTCGGTGAGAGCGGTAGCGATGATTGTGAGCGAGCCCCCACCCTCGATATTACGGGCGGCGCCGAAGAAGCGCTTGGGTTTCTGCAGAGCGTTGGCATCCACACCACCCGAGAGAATTTTACCCGAAGCGGGCGACACGGTATTGTAAGCGCGAGCCAAGCGAGTGATGGAGTCGAGGAGGATGACCACGTCGTGACCGCACTCGACCATACGCTTAGCCTTCTCGAGGACAATGCCGGCAATCTTGACATGGCGGTCGGCAGGCTCGTCGAAAGTAGAAGCGATGACCTCGGCATTAACGCTGCGGCTCATATCGGTGACCTCCTCGGGGCGCTCGTCGACGAGGAGAATCATGATGTATGTCTCGGGGTGGTTCTCGGCGATAGCGTTGGCAATATCTTTGAGCAACAGAGTTTTACCGGTCTTAGGTGGAGCCACGATAAGGGCACGTTGACCCTTGCCGATAGGAGCGAACATATCCACGACGCGGGTGGAGAGGTTGCAAGAGATTTTGCCACCACAGAGGTCAAATTTCTCGTCGGGGAATAGCGGCGTGAGGTGCTCGAAGGGTACACGGTCGCGAATGAAGTCGAGCGAGCGACCATTTACGCGGAGCACGCGCGAGAGGGGATAATACTTCTCGCCTTCGCGCGGAGCACGCACCATAGCCTCAACAACGTCGCCGGTCTTGAGTCCGTGAGCCTTTATTTGCTGCTGTGAGACGAGGACATCATCGGGCGACGGGAGATAATTGAAGTCGCTGGAGCGGAGGAAGCCATGACCTTGAGCCTCGATTTCGAGCACGCCTTGCACCTCGAGGATGTCCTCGAAGTCGTAGCGCTGGGAGAAGTGAAGGCGCTGGTCGGCAACTATCTGTTGCTGAGGTTGCTGATTATTATTGTTATTTTTGTTTTTCTTCTTTTTGCCTTGACCCGGCTGGGGTTGCTGTGGAGCAGGTTGACCCGGCTCAGCGAGGACGATTTGCTGCTTGGGCATCGGCTGAGTCATTGGCATGGGTTGCTGCTGAGGCTGAGGCTGCTGCTGAGGCTGAGGTTGCT
>JBJEDD010000074.1:4527-13179 GCA_051871715.1 Muribaculaceae bacterium
TGCTGCTGAGGCTGAGGTTGCTTGGCGGCTTCCTCGCGCTCGCGAGCGCTACGGGGCACAAACTTGCGACCCTCGCCACGAGGGAAGAACGAGCTAAAATCAGTCTTAGGCTTAGCCTCAGGGGCTGGCTCTGGAGCGGGTTCCGGAGAAGCCGGTTGCTGCTCGGCAGGTTTAGTGGGAGTCTCTGCCGATGTTTCCTCCGGTTTTTCTTCTATAGGTTCGGGGCTCACTGTTTCTACAGGAACCGCGTCTTCAACTTTTTCCTTGCGAGGGCGACCGCGACGTTTTTTGGGTTGCTCATCAACAGGTTGCTCAGCCACAGCGGGAGCCTGCTCGGGGGCTGCAACCTCAGCCACCGGCTTAGCCTCGCGGGGTTCTTTATCTTCTTTTTTCTTGCGACCACGCTTTTTTGGCTCGGGAGCCGCCTCGGCACGACGCTTCTGCTCGGCTGCCTTGGTAGCGGCACCGACTATTGCTTGCTCGTCAAGAATTTTATAAATAAGTTCTTGCTTTTGGTTTAGATCAACTTTTTTAATGCCCAATGACACGGCAACGTCCTTGAGGTCGTTGTCTGCCATTGCATTCAAATCGGATAAATTATACATATAATTATATAATGTGCATGGAGGCTTGAAAGTTCAGCCAATTTTTTACTGCAGGTATTATTCAAGAAATATTGAGAGAGTATTGCGCACAACTCTGAGCGTCGATAACGCATTGAGAGGAAAGAGAGAGTAGAATGTGATGGGGAGTTGGGCTTTTTTGCGAGGGCAAAGTTACAAAATTCTTTCAATATCTGCAATAAAAGCGGAAAAATTTCCTCAATTTGTCATCTAACGACGAGTTTGCAACATTCCGAGCGACCATTGTGGATGGTAGAAAGGATGTACAAGCCCGAGGCGGGTACGGTAATTGATGCCGTCGAGGCAACACGCTGAATGGTGCGTCCGGTGAGGTCACGCAACTCAACGATATCGGCGATGTAAGGCAAAACGATTTCCGAGCCGAGTATCACGGGGCGCAAGGGCTGTTCATCAATAACAACCGACTCGACGCCATCTTCAAAGTTGTCGTAAACCACCTCGAGAGCCTTCACATCCATGGCGAAATCGCCGGAGGTGCCTTCAAATTCGAAGATAAGCGAGCCGAAAGTCACGGGATACACGCCCGGGTCGTTAACGTCAAGCAACTCATTCATAGCAAATTCTACTACCTCGGATGCCCCATCGCAATCTTTCTTCAGCGAAACGGCGCGTTGCCCGTTTGGCGTAACGTTGAGGGTGATGGCGGTGAGCGGAGCGCCCTTGGTATCGAGGGTCAAGCGTATAGCATCGGGGAGGCTATACAGCACTATACTGCGACGCAAAGTAATGCGGTGGCTGGCACCGCTCTTGAGGGTGAAAGCCAAGGCAAAGTCGGGCTCCTCGCCTACCTCACACGAAGTAACAGTGAGTCCGGTGCCCGATGAGCGCCATTGTGAAGCATCGGTATCGGGGCTTAGGGGTACAGTGTGTGCCGTAGGGCATTGCACGGTGACATCTACCGAGAATTGGAGGTCGCCACATGTGGCAGTCACTACGGCAGTACCATCGGCATGACCGGTAAGGTTGCCATCGGCATCGACAGTAACCACCTCGGCATTGTCGCTGGTCCAATCAAAGGCTCCGGGTGCTACATCAACAGCCTCGCCACGTACATCGGCATACAACTGAACCGGCACGGTGCGATAATTGTCGATTAGCAAGGCTGAGTAGCGCGGAGCGATGGGATACGAGGCATCCACATCGACAGCCACGGTAGCCGACATACCATTGTAAGTGGCAGTAAGGGCATGCATACCGCTACCCGAGGCGAGCAAGGTCTTCCCTTCGACTACGCCAAGCTCGGCAGGCGCTGATAACTCAAAATCTTGAATATCAGTGTCGACTAATTGTCCATATTGATTATAGCCGAAAATCACAGGGGTATATGAGCCGAAGCGCGGGAGCACCACGGCATGGTCGGCGAAGCGTATTGACACAACCTCATTGTCGGCAGGAGCCTTGAGCGCATAGAACAAGCCATTGCCAACTGCACGGAGAGAGCCGTCGCGCGGATTGTTGTAGACACCGAAATTAGTATTCCAGATAGCGGTAGAGCCGCCACCATCCATATCCAAGCCGTCATAGCAGCCCAATACGCGCAACAAGGCAGCACACTCGTAGTAGTTGAGACCCGAGCCGTCGACAGCCACAAAGACCATCATATCGCGGTCCTCGCTGAAGCCGACAATTGAGCGCTGATAAGGCGAGCCGGGAGTATTAATCCAGCGGATAGCATCGCGAGTAATCTCGCCACGACGCAAGATGCGCACGTCGCCGCCGATGACATTGACCACATCGGGAGTAATGGCGCCATGGTCGGGCAGGCTAAGTCCGATGCACAAATCGACTTGGTCGCCATCGCCGAGACCATCGACAAAAGTGTTGGCATAATTAGGACCACAGGAGAGCACCAAGCCATCGGCAGGTATCTCGCTATTGCCACCGGCACGCCATGAGCCGTCAACCACAAAGCGTATCGGCTGATTCATCACCCACTCGCTCCCCTCGGCAGGACGGAGCAGGAGCTCGCGCCCGGAGTCGGAGGTAGCAGTCGTGGCACCCATATATGAGTTGTAGAACATCAACTCGCCATCGCGGCGCGGATAGTTGATACCCGCAGCGTCAATCGCCACCGAGCCATCGGTGCTGAGCAAGCGATAGGTGATATCCGTGGCATCGATATACCAGTTGTCGGCGGTCATAATCAGGGCATTTTCGCGCGAGACGACTTCAATGAGGTCGGGAGCGGCAATCTTGCGGTCGATTACGCACGACATATTGGGATAGCCGAGGATGGCATCGCCGAACTCGTGCTGCTGAGCGAATGCCGAGACGATGAAGAAGTCGCCGTTGATACCACTGAGGTGGCGATACTCGCCCATGGCATCGTGGCGCTCCGCCATCGAGGTGATGGACTCGCCGAGGCGGCATTGGTCGTTGCCGATGATTACACGCGGCTCCACCACGCCGACTGTGGCGCCCTCGCTGCGACGCAGTGTCGAGGTGTATATATTGAAATTGCGACTCGGCGCCGAGAGCGTGAGGTGGCTACAGGTGACACCCGGACCTACTACACGGCAATAAATGGTATCAATCTCAAAGATAGTGCCATCGAGGTCAGCCTCGAATGCCGAAGCCGACCCGATGATGCCCGCCATAGCGAGCATGGAGAGCAGTGTACGTTTCATGGTTTTAGGTATTTAGTAGTTGTTTTAGCGGCGCTTTTTAGCCTGGGCGGCAGCCTGTTGGCGCTGCAAGGCTTGCTGCTGGCGCTGTGCTGCCTCCAAGCGAGCCATGAAGCCCGATTTCTTGCGCGGCTTCTTGGCATTGGCAAGCATCTCGGCACGCACATTGTCTTCGTTGATGCAGTGACGGAATATCCATGTCTGCACGATGGTAATCAACAGCGACAGGAAGTAGTAGTAGCTCAAGCCCGAGGCATAGTCGTTGAAGAAGAACAGGAACATTACCGGCATCAAATACGACATCCACTGCATGCCGGGCATACCGCTGCCGCCGGGCTGATTCTGCATTGTGATGCGCATATAGACGATGTTGACCACGGTCATGAGCAAGCAGAAGAGGCTCACCGAGTTGCCGTAGAACGGTATGGTAAACGGCAAAGTGAGGATATAGTCGGGAGCCGACAAGTCATTTACCCACAGGAACGACTCGCCACGCAACTCGATAGCCGAGGGGAAGAACGAGAACATAGCAATGAGCACCGGCATCTGCAGCAGCATTGGCAGGCAGCCCGACATGGGGTTGGCACCGGCACGACGATACAGGTCCATTGTCTCCTGCTGGCGCTTCAGTGCATCCTCTTTATTGGGATACTTGTCGTTGATTTCCTTAATCTCGGGAGCGAGCAGACGCATACGAGCCTGCGACTTCAAACTCTTGAAGGTGAAGGGGAAGAGTATCAGCTTGATAAATATCGTGAGCAGGAGGATGATGATACCGAAGTTGGAAACATAATCCTTCAAGAAGTTAAACACCGGAATGACAATCAAGGTGTTAATCCAGCGGAATAGGCTCCAGCCCAGCGGGATGAGGTGAGTAAGTTCAAGGTCTTCATCGCCGGCGATTTGATCGTCGAGGTCACTAAGCATCGAGTAGTCGTTAGGACCGAAATAGAAGTCAAATGCCACAGCAGTACCATCCTCGGCGCTATAAGGCACCGAAGCCCTCATGGTCATATCCTTGACATAGATGGCATCGTCGTTGAGCGTTTTGCTCATGAGTTCGGCGCTACTGAACGACTCGCGCGGAATGATGACCGACGAGAAGAATTGATTTTTGAAAGCCACCCACTTGACCTTGCTGTTGAGTGTCTCGGCATCGTCTTTGTTGGCATTGAGGTCGTCGGGACCCTCGCCCACATATTTATAATGTATTGCCGAGTTGCGCTCCTCGAAGGTGCGACCCTTCTCGTTGCGCGCCATAGTTTGGTGCCACAGCAGGTCGATAGCCACGGTAGATGCCGGCAATACGCGTTGCATATTGCTCTGAACCACCTCCATCGACACCACATACGAGTCGGGCTTGAGCACATAGCGCAATCCCCACTCCGAGCCATTGTCCAGGGTGAGTTTCATCACCACTGCGCTGTCGCTCTCGACTACCGGAACAAAATTAAACTCGGCGGTCTCAAAGCGCTGATACGCAGTGTTAAAGATAAAGCTATAGCCATCGATTGCACCGCGGAACAGGTGTATCTGCTCGACGCTGTCGCCTACGTTGGTTGTATATTTTTCATTTTTGAGCACAACATCTTTTATCATACCGCCTCGCGAACTCAACTCCACGCGTATATTTTCGTTCTCAAGAACCGTGGTAGTGTTCTCGCCACCGATGCATACCGCAAACAAGCCATACTTCTGCGCCCGGGCAGTGTAATCAGTTACGGCAGCGACAAAGTCGACATTGCCGGCATCAGGAGTGCGCAGGCTCGCCAAGTCAACGGCAGCATCGCCCACCTTGACCGTGCCATGCACGCCGGTGGAGTCAACTGCGATATCAAATATCTCATCCTTAAGGATATAGCTACCATTTTGCGCAGGCACCACCGACTTGATAGCGGTGGCAAATGCTGTCTCATCGACACTCGACAACGAGTCGAGCGGCGCCATGGCGACCGTCACATCGGTGCTCTCTGTAGGGGTTGTTTCGGTATTCTGTTCGATAGGTTGCTGGGGCTTGTTGCAGTACATGAAGCCAAAGAAGATGACTCCCATCAGCAACAATCCCGACAAGGTATTCTTATCCATTGATATTGTGCGTGTTAATAAACATTAAAATTACTTGCCGGTCTCTGCCTTATAGGCGATAGCGGCTTTGATAAACGATATAAATAACGGATTGGGCGAGAGGACGGTTGACGAGTACTCGGGGTGGTACTGCGTGCCCACAAACCAGCGCTTGGAGGGTATCTCGACCACTTCGACCAAGTGTGTGCGCGGATTTTCGCCCACGCATGCCATGCCGGCGCGCTCAAAAGCCTCGCGATATGCATTATTGAACTCGAAGCGATGGCGATGGCGCTCCTTGATATCCTGCGAGCCATATGCCTCGGCTGCCTTGCTTCCGGGAGCCAAGCGGCACTCATAAGCACCAAGGCGCATCGTGCCTCCCATATTGGAGATGCTCTTTTGCTCCTCCATCAAGTCGATGACGTTGTCGGGGGTACCCGGATTCATCTCGGTAGAATTTGCCTCGGCAAGCCCGAGCACATCGCGTGCAAACTCTATCACCATACATTGCATGCCTAAACAGATACCAAAGGTGGGCACATCGTGCTCGCGGCAATACTTGAGGGCTACAAATTTGCCCTCAATGCCTCGCTGACCGAAGCCCGGAGCGATTATCACGCCGTCCATGCCGGCGAGTTTCTCCTCAACGTTGTCATCCGACACCTTCTCCGAGTGAACATAGACTATCTTGAGGCGATGGTCGGCATATGTAGCAGCTTGCAGCAACGACTCATTGATTGACTTGTAAGCATCCTGTAACTCGACATACTTGCCCACCAAACCGATGGTGACGGTCTCGGTCGCATTGTCCATCTTGTGCAAGAAGTTCATCCACGGAGCCATATGAGGCTCGCCCTCGATGGGCGTGTGGGTCTTGCGCAACACGATTTCGTCGAAGTGTTGCTCGTGCATCTTCAAAGGCACACGATAGATAGTGTCTACATCTATCGACTGCACCACGGCATCGGGAGCCACGTTGCAGAATAGGGCTATCTTGCGGCGCACCTCGGTGGTGATATCGCGCTCAGTGCGCAACACCAGCACATCGGGCTGGATACCCAATTCTTGCAACTTCTTGACCGAGTGCTGGGTGGGCTTGGTCTTAAGTTCCTTAGCAGCAGCAATATAAGGCACATAGGTGAGGTGTATGCACAGGCTGCTGTCGCCCAACTCCCAGCGCAACTGGCGCACTGCCTCCAAGAAGGGCAACGACTCGATATCACCCACGACGCCACCTATCTCGGTGATGATGAAGTCGAAGTCGCCGGTATTGCCCAGCGCCTTGACCGCGCGCTTAATTTCGTCGGTGATATGGGGCACTATCTGCACCGTTTTGCCCAGGTAGTCGCCGCGGCGTTCCTTGTCGATTACGCTCTGATAGATGCGACCGGTGGTCACATTATTGGCGCGAGTGGTTTGGATATCGGTGAAGCGCTCGTAGTGTCCGAGGTCGAGGTCGGCTTCGTGACCGTCGACGGTCACATAGCACTCGCCATGCTCGTAGGGATTGAGCGTGCCGGGGTCAATGTTGATATACGGGTCAAACTTCTGAATCGTAACGCGATAGCCTCGCGCTTTTAACAAACAAGCCAACGACGACGATATAATTCCTTTACCCAAGGAAGACACTACGCCGCCGGTGACGAAGATATATTTCGTTTCCACAATTGTATTATTTTCTGCAAAGGTACAAATTCTTTTGCAATCGCCCAAGTAGTCAACAATTTTTCATCCAAAATACTCTCCCAAATTATTTTTTACCGCCCATACAATAAACTATATTATCAATCGTTAACTATATGAACACAAACATATAACCCTCGCTGCCTATGGAGAAAAGTTACACCCAACCCGTCGCTACAAGCGACAACGACCGAGAGAGCCGTCGCGCTATCTCACCCAAAGAATCAACAATCGCTTTCTTAAAGCAATTCGCAAGGGTATACTCCCCGGCTCCGCGCAACTCTATGCCGGGCTTTTGTCTCAATTAATCCACCCTCGCACAGATACAACAAGGGCTACGCTCATCCGAGGCGTAGCCCTTTGTATTTCAATATTATACGTTGAAGCGGAAGTGCATGATATCGCCATCTTGCACCACATATTCTTTGCCTTCGACCGACAATTTGCCTGCCTCGCGCACTCCGGTCTCGCCGCCGAGAGCCACATAGTCGTCATACTTGATTACCTCGGCGCGGATAAAGCCTTTCTCGAAGTCAGTGTGGATGATGCCGGCACACTTGGGCGCCTTCGATCCGCGGCGGAAGGTCCATGCTCTCACCTCGTCGGGCCCGGCGGTAAAGTAGGTCTGCAAGTCGAGCAAGGCATATGCCGCACGTATCAAACGCGATACGCCCGACTCCTCGAGCCCTATCTCTGCCAAAAATTCGCGTCGCTCTTCCCAGGTGTCGAGTTCGGCGATTTCGCTCTCGGTCTGGGCGGCAACTATCATCAACGAGGCATCTTCGCCCTCGATAGCCTTGGCGACCGCCTCCACATAGTGATTGCCGTTCACCGCCGAGGCGTCATCGACGTTGCACACATACAGCACCGGCTTGGCAGTCAGCAGGAACAATTCCTTGAAGAATTTCTGCTCATCGGGAGTCTCCAGCGTCACCGAGCGCGCCGGCTTGCCGGCTATCAGCGCTTCGTGGATACGGCTCAGCACCTCATACTGCATCTTGGCGGTCTTGTCACCGCCGGTCTGTGCCTGTTTCTGAGTGCGTGCCATACGCCCCTCAACAGTCTCCAAATCCTTGAGCGACAACTCATAATCAATGATTTCCTTGTCGCGCACCGGGTCTACTGAGCCATCGACATGGGTGATATTGTCATCGTCAAAGCAACGCAACACGTGCAGTATCGCGTCAGTCTCGTGGATATTTGCAAGGAATTTATTGCCCAAACCTTCGCCCTTCGACGCGCCTTTCACCAAGCCGGCGATATCCACAATCTCTACCGTCGCCGGTACCACCGACCGCGGATTGCACATCTCCACCAACTTGTTGAGTCGCTCGTCGGGCACCGTTATCACGCCCACATTCGGCTCGATGGTGCAGAACGGAAAGTTTGCCGACTGTGCCTTCGCGTTGCTCAGGCAGTTGAACAGTGTCGACTTGCCCACATTCGGCAAGCCTACTATGCCACATTGTAATGCCATTTCTTTCTTTTATTCGTTTTTTTGGTCGTGCAAAGGTACAAAATTCCTTTAACATCAGCAAACTCTCCTTTTTTACCTCATTATTATAAAAAGCTGTGCTTTTTTGTGAAAATTTTCGTACCTTTGTACCCAAATGTGCGCCGGCACCATTCGCCCC
>JBJEDD010000075.1:0-3721 GCA_051871715.1 Muribaculaceae bacterium
AAGTAGGCATTATATAATTACGTTCATAGCCTATTATTTTATCTACAACTATAGCCATCTCGCTTGCAGTAGAAACCGGAATACGTCCATAATATACATCGGGCACAACATCTTCAGAGCCATCCATACAGGCATATTGGAAATCAGTTGGAACATCTAAAAAGTAACTGTGTGCAAATGTGTATGGTGGAATGTCATTAGCACCACCGGCTAATAGTAAATATTTAAAGTTTGGGTTAGATGACCAATGATTTTGTATTGTGTTTTTCACTAATGGCGCTGTCCAAGTACGACTTATTACTTTTACATCAAATCCCAGCATCTTTTTCCATTCAACAAATGGCTGAATAGCTTGTTCATATTTAGGAGTAGTAATAATTAAATAACCATCTTTGGGTCTCTCTATCTGTAATCCGCTTGTACGCATCTGGGGGCTTTCGTTTTGTTCCATCATCCAATTAACAGTATATGAACATAAGAAAGGATCTTCAGAATCCACCATATGACATTCAGTGTTATTATATAAGGATATGCTGTCAGTGAACCTTACGGAATAAGAAATAGATTTGCATATCCTAACAGTAGAATTATCTTTGTCATATTGAATTGGATTAATTCCCACAGTTAACAAAGACTTATCACGATATACTTGAACGGATTCTGTTGATATATTTGTCGATGGATAGTATCCACTTTGCACAAAGTCGGTTGCCGATATTGGTCGGTTTGTCTGGTCATCAGATTCAAATCTCATTCCTGAGCTTAATCTTACAGTGCTATTGAATGATACAAATTCGATGTCATTAATAATCACATTCGCATTACAGCCGTTTGGAATAACGAAAGTGTCTCCTTTATATGGCAATATAGGTAAACCGACAATTTCTTGATTCTCCATACCGGGGATACTCCATACATTTCCATTTACAGAGTCTACATTAAGTTCGACAAAAGGAATGGTGTATTCCACGTCAAAACCGGAAGATACTTGTGTAATTTGAATAGTTGGTGTTGAAAATTCTGTTTCATTTTGCGACTCACCATATAATGAAATAACTTCCGCTTTGGCAAATACAAACAAAAGTAAAAATAAAATAGTAAATTCTCGTCTCATAATAGTATATTATTATATTTTCACAAAGGTAAGCATCTTTTTATCAAATCACAATAGGTCTCATTTAAAAATCTTCAAAATAAGCATAAATATCCAATATTTGCGACAAACGGGACAATGCATAGCAAACTATAAAAAGAGAGTCAACGTTGGAGGCTGTGTATCCGGCTCCAACGGCGGCTCAATTGTATTATAGTGTAGGGGCTTTGTTACAAGACTAATTTGGTGACTTGGCGGCTGTTCCGGGTTACAATGCTGATTACGTAAATGCCTCGGTGGAGGGCACATAGCGAGATGTCGCTACAAGCCTCGCCACGGGCTTCCATGACTTGCCTGCCGCAAGTGTCAACGACCTGTACCTGTGTGGTCTCGTCAGCCTCGGATACATATATGTGGTTGTCAACAATCTTAATTGATTCGGCGATGGCATCTACAGCCGACAAGGGTTGTGCATTGGATGCCTGATACAACACGTTGCCATCACCATCCAGGAGAGTGGTGTCTATAACGAGTGCCGTACAACTGTCATATACACTAACCAATCCGGGGAAACAAACAGGAGTTATAGGGTCACCGACACCTTGCAAAATTGATGCTGTATAGGTGCCATATAGTTGACTTTCATCTGTGCGAGTTTTATAGCCATAGAAAGTGTTCCCATAAGACTCGCAACCGATGGCATTTGTGACATACATTGTGTTGAATAGACTTGACCAATCGGTTCCCAGTGCATCAATAACGCAATCCTCGGCATCAACGAAGCGGACAATTGCCTCACCTACTTGCGCATTAAAATCATATGCCAGGGCTTCTTGGTCGGTTTGAGCAATTCTCAGATTCAGGAATATTGAAGCGCCGCGGTTATCGCAAACAGGATTTGCCGTGATAGAATACACCTTGCCACCCTCCTCGCGCATATATGCGATAACATCTTCTACGCTATAATCCGGATATGTGGCACGGAGGTGAAGGTCGTGATATGTTTTGCCATTAATTTGCGTAGTCCCTTCAAACCACTCACGCCAAGTACTTCCATCCTCGATATTCTTAACCCATACTCGATCTTCGCGAACGATATAGTTCTCGGCAACTGCTTCGACATTAGCAAATATAAGCGAAAGCAGGAATAATACGGTAATTGTCTTTCTCATAATAGAGTGTGCCTTTGATTTTTTGCAAAGGTAATGATATTTTCGATTACCCCCCGAATTAACGTTAAATATCGTTAATAATATCAGAAGGGAGCGATGCCTTGGCGGATGAGCTCGGGTGCATCGGGGTCGGTGAGGTCGACTACAGTCGAAGGCTCGACTGCACCATCGCCACCGTCGAGGATGAGGTCGGCATGGTCCTCGTAGTGCATGGCAATAGATGCGGGCGACACCACCTCGTCGGCATCGTCAATTTCGACCGACGTGGACAGGATGGGCCGTCCGAGGGCCGTGCACAGGGCGCGAGCTATGTCGTTGTCGGGCACACGAATGCCCACGCTACGACGCCCCTTGAACACTCGCGGCAGTCGCGTGGTGCCGGGCAAGATGAAGGTATAAGCCCCGGGGAGGTATTCCTTGAGCACCTTGAAAGCGCGATTGTCGATACGCGCATACTCCGAAGCCATTGACAGCCCGTCGCACACTATCGACAGCAACTGCTTGTCGGGGTTGATGCCCTTGATATCGCACAAGCGCTCGATGGCGCGGTTGCTGAGGGCATCGCAGCCCAAGGCATAGAGGCTATCGGTGGGATATATAATAATGTCGCCGCGCTCCAAGGCTGCTACCGCGCGGGCTATGTGGCGGTCGTTGACCGTACCTCCGTAAAATTCAAGTATTTCCATATCTCGTGAATGAAATGTCAGTGGCAGCGGCATATTGCTCCAAGAGGCGACGCGTGAGCGCCTCGACGGCATCGATATCAGCCGCACCCGAGTACATGTTGATGGTCATGAGCAAGCGAGTAGTCGTGGGCTCGAGCTTGGTGCGCTCGTTGTCGCTGGTGGGGGTACCGATGCCACCCACGGCATCGCGTATCACCGGGAGACAATGGATATTGAGCGGACCGCGCCCGATGGCATCGTAAGGCTCTCCCTCGACACCCACGCCCAGGCGCAACACCTCGCCTTGCAACTTATCGCGGTCGAAGCCGCCGATGGAGTGCCCGGTGAGGATGCTCAGCAAGTTGATAAGGTCGATTATCGACAGCGAGCGATACAATTCCAAGCCCTTGACACAACGGCGACACAGCGCCTCAGCCGAGGGACGATAGCGATTGGGCTCTTTGCCCAGCGCCTTGTAGGCGGCACGAGTGGCAGCGATGGCAGGGCGCTTGTTGACCTGCTCCATGGGCATGCAGGCATGCAAGTCGGCTGCCGCGCGAGTGATTTCAGCCCACAATTCGTCGGTTGTGGGGGCGTTGACGACCCGCGCTTCCACCACATCTACAGCCAATTGCGGCGCGGCAATGCGCACCGCCTCCTCAATCTCAAAGTCTATTGTCTTTCCCATATCACAAAGGTAATGACTTTGTTTCAACGCGAAGCCAACATAGAAAGCAATTAACAAAATTTAAGGGTCTAAAGGGGCGTGCACTCGGTTTTTTTGGCTAACT
>JBJEDD010000075.1:3821-13150 GCA_051871715.1 Muribaculaceae bacterium
AATTAACAAAATTTAAGGGTCTAAAGGGGCGTGCACTCGGTTTTTTTGGCTAACTTTGCCCTCGTGAAAAAGCCAAATTGTTAGGGACTCAGTCGTGTCAAGCGACTTGAGTTTCTTTTCTTTTTTGTTTTTTCGCTTTTTTATGACTACCAAATATTAACCCATAAAACACTAATTGACATGGCAATCACTTATATGACCAAAGAAGGTTATAAAAAGAAAATGGACGAAATCGCCTATCTCGAGAACGTAAAGCGTCCCGAAATCTCGCGCGCCATCGCTGAAGCACGCGACAAGGGTGACCTCTCCGAGAATGCCGAATACGATGCTGCCAAGGAAGCCCAAGGCATGCTCGAAATGAAGATTTCGCAACTCAAGGACTTGGTCGCCAACGCTCGTATCCTTGACGAGACCAAGCTCAATACCGATGAGGTACAAATCCTCAACCGCGTCAAAATCAAGAATGTAGCCAACAATATGATGATGGAGTACACCATCGTTGCCGACTCGGAGGCAAACCTCCGCGAGAAGAAAATCGCCTCGTCGACTCCTATCGCCCAGGGTCTCCTCGGTCACAAAGTGGGCGAAGTGGTCGAAATCAAGGCTCCAGCCGGCATGATGAAATTTGAAATCGTCGAAATTTCACTCTAAAGCACCATGGCATCAATATTTTCACGCATCGTTGCCGGCGAAATACCCTCGTACAAGGTAGCCGAAGACGAGCACAACTATGCTTTCCTCGACATCAATCCCGTAGCCGAGGGTCACGTGTTGGTAATTCCCAAGAAGGAGGTCGACTACCTCTTTGACCTCAACGATGAGGATTATGTATCGCTGCAACTCTTTGCCAAACGCGTTGCCTCGGCAGTGCGTCGCACCTTCGGTTGCGTCAAGGTGGGTGTTGCCGTCCTCGGGCTCGAGGTACCCCATGCCCATATCCACCTCATCCCGCTCAACAGCGAGGCAGATATGGACTTCCGCGCTCCCAAGAAGCACGTAAGCCCCGAGCGCATGGCACAAATTGCCGCCGACATTGCAAGCAACTTCTAACATATATAAAATATGAAGAAACTCATCCTTGCCGCAGCCATCACAGCCACGATGCTCAGCGCCTGCGGCGACAGCCACACCGGCTGGAGCATCGACGGCAATATCGCCGATGCCGACGGCGCCACACTGGCAGTGGAGACATTCTCCAATGGTCGCTGGGTAGTCGTTGACTCCGTAGCCACCGATGCCAACGGCGACTTCCGCTACAACGCTCCCGCGCCGGCTCCCTACCCCGAAATCATGCGTCTGTCGCTCGACGGCTCATCGATATACTTCCCTGTCGACTCGGTCGATTGCCTCCATGTGACTACCTCGCGTGGCGATTTTGCCGGCAATTACACCCTTGAGGGCACCGCACAAGCCGCTGCCGTGCGTGCCGTCGACAGCATCATCAATGCAACGCTGGCAACTCGCCCGGCAGCCGAGTTGGTGCAAGACTCGCTGTTCAAGCGCCAACTCTTCCAGCACGCCTTCGACGAGCCATCGGTCATCACCCTCTACTATGTAATCAACAAATCGGTGGGCGGGCTGCCGCTGTACAATATCGCCAACAACTTCGACCGTCGACTGTATCGCGCTGTAGCACAGCGCTTCAGCACCGAGCGCCCCGAGGACCCTCGCACCTCATATATGGCTCAGCAAGTGGCTTCGGTCGCTGCCGCCGGCACCACTACCACCATCACAGTTCCAGAGACCGGGCTCTTTGACATCGTGCGCTACGACGTCAATGGTGGGCGCCACTCCCTCGCCGAGAGCGTCGAGGGCAAGGTCACTGTCCTCAGTTTCACCTCCTACGAACTCGAGGCATCGGCGGCTTACAACGTGCTCCTCAACGAGCAGTGGGAAAAGCACCACGCTGCAGGATTGGAAATCTTCCAAGTTGCCTTTGATGCCGACGAGACTATGTGGCGTATTCGCGCTGCCAACCTCCCCTGGACCGCCGTGTGGAACGCCAATGCCGATGGCACCGATATCCTCGTTAAATACAATGTGGGTGTGCTGCCAATGACCTTCATCATCGACCGCAACGGTCAACTCGTCGAGCGCGTAGCCGACCCGACAACCCTCGGCGACAGCCTCAAGAAGTACCTCTGATTTTATTAATGGAAAATAAGCATTTAGAGGGTCTTAGCCCCGAACAGGTTGCCGAGAGCATCCGTCTGCACGGCACCAACGTAATCACCCCACCCCCACGCGAATCATTATGGGTGAAGTTTTTTGAGAACTTCAAGAATCCCCTTATCCGCATATTATTGGTAGCCTTGGCGCTATCCATAGGCATCGCCTGCTACGAATATTTCAACGATGGAGGCTTCAAGGTATTCCTGGAGCCGTTAGGCATCCTCATGGCTATCCTATTAGCCACACTGATAGGCTTTTGGCTCGAGGTTAATGCCAACCGCAAATTTGAAATCCTCAATCGCACCACCGACGACCTCGCCGTGAAGGTGCGCCGCAGCGGCTCGGTGCATGAGATACCCCGTCGCGACGTAGTCGTGGGCGATATAGTCATCTTGGACACCGGCGACGAAGTCCCCGCCGACGGACGCTTGCTCGACTCGCTGTCGATGGGCGTCAACGAGAGTTCGCTCACCGGCGAGCCACTGGCTCACAAGTCCCACCACCTCGAAGCCGGCGAGGGCAAGGAAGCCACCTACCCCGTCAATATGGTCATGCGTGGCACCACCGTGGTCGAGGGGCGCGGCATCATGGAAGTCACCGCCGTGGGCGATGCCACCGAGCAGGGTCACGTCTACAAAGCCTCCACCATCGACACCGGCGTCAAGACCCCTCTGACCCTTCAATTCGAGCGCCTCGGGCGCCTCATTTCGCTCGCTGCCTATGGTGTGGGCGCCGTCATCATCCTCGGACGTGCCTTGGTATTTGATTGGGGCGGTGCAGCCACCGTCGATGCCATCCAATACGCCTTGGAGACCATCATGCTGGCAGTCACCCTCATTGTGTGCTCCGTGCCCGAGGGCTTGCCTATGAGCATCACGCTGAGCCTCGCGCTGAGCATGCGGCGCATGCTCGCCACCAACAACTTGGTGCGCAAAATGCACGCCTGCGAGACCATGGGTGCCACTACTGTCATCTGTACCGACAAGACCGGCACGCTCACTCAAAATCGCATGAGCGTTGCCGACACCAACTTCTTCACCATTGACCCTCAAGCATTAAGCGACAACGATGCCTCGCACATCATCGCCGAGGGCATCGCTGTCAACTCCACTGCCTTCCTCGACTTCAGCAACGCCGACAAAGCCACTGCCGTGGGCAATCCCACCGAGGGAGCCCTGCTCCTATGGCTTCACAGCCAAGGCAAGGACTACAACACCCTGCGCGAGAGCGCCCGGATCATCGACCAATTGGCATTCTCGACCAAGCGCAAATATATGGCGACCCTTGCCGTATCGGCTCTCAACGGGCGCCACATCCTCTATGTCAAGGGTGCTCCCGAGATTGTGCTGAGCATGAGCGGCACCGTCGCCGGCGACATCGCTCGCGAGGATATCATGACTCAACTCCTTGAATATCAGAGCCACGCCTACCGCACCCTCGGCTTTGCCTACTGCTATATCGATGATATCGAGGGAGTTATCACTCCCGAGGGCATTCGCGAGGGCTTGCCGCTCCAATTCATAGGCATCTGTGCTATCGCCGACCCCGTGCGCCTCGACGTGCCCGACGCTATCGGCGAGAGCCTTCGCGCCGGCATCAACATCAAGGTGGTCACCGGCGATACCCCCGGCACCGCCCGCGAAATCGCCCGCCAGGTGGGCTTGTGGACCGATGCCGACACCGACGAGGCTCACATCAGCGGTCCCGATTGGGCTGCCCTCAGCGACGAAGAAGCCCTGCAACGCGCCCGCAAAATCAAGATTATGTCGCGCGCTCGTCCCACCGATAAGTCGCGATTGGTCAACCTGTTGCAGCAACTCGGCGAGGTGGTGGCAGTCACCGGCGACGGCACCAACGATGCCCCCGCTCTCAATGCCGCGCAAGTGGGACTCGCCATGGGCGACGGCACATCCGTAGCCAAGGAAGCCGGCGATATCATCATCCTCGACAACAGTTTCACCTCCATCTCCAAGGCTGTGATGTGGGGTCGCTCGCTTTACCTTAATATTCAGCGATTTGTACTCTTCCAACTCACCGTCAACATCGTGGCTTGCCTCATTGTGATGATTGGCGCCTTCACCGGCACCGAGTCGCCCCTATCGGTAACTCAAATGCTGTGGGTCAACCTCATCATGGACACCTTCGCCGCCCTGGCACTCGCCTCGCTGCCTCCGACACCCGAGGTGATGAACAAGCCGCCGCGCCACAGCGACGCCTTCATCATCACGCGCCCTATGGCATGGAATATTATAGGTGTAGGTGTGCTATTTACCGCGATACTCACAGGCTTCCTGCTCTACCTGCGCAACTCAGCCGGCAGCGATGGCTTGTCGCCCTATGAATTGACGATATTCTTCAGTGTATTTGTCTTCATGCAAGCGTGGAACCTCTTCAACTCTCGCGCCTTCATGTCGGGACACTCGGCATTTCACGATGCCGCCCACTCGCGCGTATTCTTTGCGGTGATGGCGGTGATATTCATCGGTCAATTTATCATCGTATACTGCGGTGGCGAGATGTTCAATGTGGTGCCTGTGTCGCTCATCGACATGCTCAAAGTACTGGGAATTACCTCGTTGATAATGCTCCTGCCACTGGCATGGGACTTGCTCAAGCACGCTGTGAGCAAGCCTGCTACTCGCTGATATACTCGGTGGGGTCGGGGATACCCGCCTCGGCGAACGCCTGACGGCGCTCGGTACAGGTACCACAGGTGCCACAGTGCCGGGCGCCGCCGCGGTAACAGGAGTAGGTGTGGCTGTAGTCGATGCCCAGCGCCGCACCGCGACGCGCGATGTCGGTCTTGCTGATATTGGTGTATGGCGTATCGAGCACGATGTGCTCATAGGTGCCGGCAGCGATGGCACCGCCCATTGCCTCCACAAACTCGGGGCGGCAATCGGGATATATGGCATGGTCGCCGCTATGGTTTGCCATCATCAGGCGCGTCAGCCCCTCGCTCTCGGCGATACCGGCAGCGATGGCAAGCATGATGCCGTTGCGGAAGGGCACCACTGTCGAGCGCATATTTTCGTCGTCATAGCGCCCGTCGGGGATAGCATCGGCACCGCTGAGCAGCGAACTGTTGAACAACTTACCGATAAAAGGCAGGTCTATCACCAACAATTTGATACCCAGGCGCTCGCAGTTGTAGCGCGCGCACTCTATCTCGCGGGCATTGTGGTTGCTGCCATAATTAAATGTAACGGCAAGAGCGATGCGCTCGGCATACTCGTAGAGCATGGTGGTGGAGTCCATGCCTCCGCTGGCGATGAGCAATGTGTCGCGACTCATGGCTCAACGATTGGGAAACATAGCCAAGCGACGAGCCTTCACCAAGTCTTGGTGCTCGGCATCGCCGTAATTTGCAAAGGGATAAATCGAGATGCCGCCACGTGGGGTGAAGATGCCGCGCACCTCGAGGTAGCGGGGGTCCATCAACTTCACCAAGTCCTTCATGATGATGTTGACACAATCCTCGTGGAAGTCGCCGTGGTTGCGGAAACTGAACAGATAGAGTTTGAGGCTCTTGCTCTCGACCATGCGCTCGCGAGGTATATAGGAAATAACGATTTCGGCAAAGTCGGGTTGCCCGGTTTTGGGACACAAGGTGGTAAATTCAGGACAATTGAAGGTGACGATATACTCGTTGTCGGTGTGCTTGTTAGGGAAAGTCTCGAGCATGTCGGGGCAATAATCTGTGGGATAAGCGACTGCATGCTCGCCTAATAGAGTGCAGCCTTTCAATTCATCGGAAGTACGCATGGTTGCCGTCATTATTTGAGTGTTAATAAAAAAAGGGTAAGCTATCTACATCGCGCCGCTACAACCCAATACCCTTGCTTCGGTCAAGACCTGGGGGATTTTCGGGGAGCTGGCCGTGTAGGACTTACCCGGCTGCAAAGGTACAACTTTTTTTTCATCTTTTCACTAAAATCACAGAAAATATGCCTTTTTAATAAAACTTAACCCGCGGTGTGGAGAAAAACACCAACATATTTGAGTATTTTGCCAATAAAATGGGCAAAAAATTTGTACCTTTGCATCGTTATTTCATATAGGTACAGAGCATTAAGATAAAAATAGCAACAAACATAATAAAAACATGAAGTGTAACAAATTTTCCATCTCCTGCCTCGCCGCAGTAGTAGCCGCAGCCGGTGTGTTCACCGCCTCGTGCTCCAATGGGCAGGACGCAGCCGGTGAGCAGCAAGCTCCCGCGCTCCAAGTGATGACCGTCGCTCAAGGTTCCTCAACCTTGTACCAGTCGTATCCCGCTACCATCAAGGGCAAGACCGACATCGAGGTACGTCCCCAAGTATCGGGCAACATCACCGCCGTTCACGTTGAAGAAGGTCAACGCGTAAGCCAAGGTCAAACCCTCTTCACCATCGACCAAGTTCCCTACCAAGCCGCTGTTGACCAGGCTCAAGCCGCCGTTGCCGCAGCCGAGACCGCTGTCGCCAACGCCAAAATCAATGCCGACAACCAGCGCGCCCTCTACGAGCGCAACATCATCAGCCAGAATGCCTGGCAGACTGCCGACAACAGCCTCCGCCAAGCCGAGGCTTCGCTCGCTCAGTGCCGCGCCAACCTCACGTCGGCTCTCAACTCACTGTCCTACACCATCGTCAAGGCTCCCTCGAGCGGTGTCGTAGGCACAATCCCCTTCCGCGTAGGTTCGCTCGCATCGCCCTCGATGGTAACTCCCCTCACCACCGTCAGCGACAACTCCCAAGTATACGCTTATATTTCTCTCACTCAGGAAGATATGCTCCGCATGACCGACGGTGGCTCGCGCTCGCTCGAGGCTGCCCTCGCTGCAATCCCCGAAGTCAAGCTCCAACTCTCCGATGGCTCGGAATACCCCTACCCCGGCAAGGTGCACACCATCTCGGGGGTCGTTGACAACACCACCGGCTCGGCAAGCGTCCGCGTCCTCTTCAACAACCCCAACGGCTTCCTCCACAGCGGCTACACCGGCAAGGTCCTCCTCCCCGTGAGTGTTGAGAATGCCATCATCATTCCCCAGAAGGCTACATTCGAGACTCAAGACCTCCGCTACGTCTTCACCCTCGACGACGAGAACAAGACCGTCCCCACTCAGATTACCATCCAAGCCCTCAACGACGGCAAGAACTTTGTCGTTACCTCGGGTCTTAACGTGGGCGACCGCATCGTCATCGAAGGCATCGGTACCAGCGTCCGCGCCGGCATGGCAATCGACCCCGTCGACGCTGCCGCCGAATAATTCATCATCTTAGCGTCAATACTATAGACAATTAACAATGAAACTCGATAATTTTATTAACAGGCCTGTGCTCTCGACGGTGATTTCGATCTTCATCGTCTTGCTGGGTATCATCGGATTGTCCTCGCTGCCAATCACTCAATACCCCGACATCGCACCGCCTACAATCCGCGTGAGCACCTCCTACACCGGTGCAAATGCCCAGGCAGTCCTCAACTCGGTGATTGCACCTCTCGAGGAGTCAATCAACGGTGCCGAGGGCATGCAATATATCACCTCTACCGCCACCAACACCGGTGACGCCAGCATCGAGGTAACCTTCCGCCAGGGCTTCAACCCCGATATGGCTGCCGTCGACGTGCAGAACCGCGTGTCCAAGGCTTCAAACCTCCTCCCCTCCGAGGTAAACCAGGTGGGTGTGCAGACCGCCAAGCGCCAGTCCTCAATGCTCGTGGGCGTTGCCCTGGTCGACACCTCCGACTCTTACAACGAGGAATTTCTCGACAACTACATGAAAATCAACGTCATCCCGGTGCTCCAGCGTGTGCAGGGCGTGGGTGATGTGATGTGCTTCGGTGCCGACTACTCCATGCGTGTGTGGCTCAAGCCCGATGTCATGGCTCAGTATGGCTTGATGCCCTCCGACGTGGCTGCCGCCCTTAAGGAGCAGAACGTCGAGGCTGCCCCGGGTGCCTTCGGCGAGCAAGGTAATCAATCCTTCCAGTATGCTATCCGCTATCGCGGCCGCCTCACTACCGCCGAGGAATTCGGTGACATCGTCATCAGCGCCAAGCCCACCGGCGAAATCCTGCGTCTCAAGGACGTTGCCGACCTCGAGTTGGGTCGCGTAACCTACGGCTTCCACAACAAAGCCAACGGTCACGCCTCGTCGATGGCTATGGTGTTCCAGACCGCCGGCTCCAACGCTACACAGATTATCAATGACGTGCTCGCTGAGGTCGAGACCCTCAAAGCCGACCTCCCCAATGGTCTCGAATTTGATATCCCGATGAACAACAACGACTTCCTCTATGCGTCAATCAACAATGTGATTCGCACCCTTATCGAGGCATTCGTGCTCGTGTTCTTCGTGACATCCATCTTCCTGCAAGACTTCCGCTCGACTATCATTCCTGCCATCGCCATTCCTGTGGCATTGATTGGTACATTCTTTGTGCTCAAACTCATCGGCTTCTCCATCAACCTTATCACCCTATCGGCATTGGTACTTGCCATCGCTATCGTGGTCGATGATGCCATTGTGGTGGTCGAGGCGGTCCATGCCAAACTCGATCAAGGCTACAAATCGGCTCGCCGTGCATCTATCGATGCCATGGGCGAAATCGCCGGCGCGCTGGTATCCATCACCTTGGTCATGATGCTGGTGTTCATCCCCGTATCGTTCATGCCCGGCACATCAGGTATCTTCTACCAGCAATTTGGTCTTACCATGGCTATCGCCATCTTCTTCTCGGCTATCAACGCATTGACCCTGTCACCGGCATTGTGCGCCGTGTTCCTCAAGCCTCACAATAGTGATGCAACCCTCAAGGAACGTCTCGGCGACGCCTACAAGGCAGCCGGCGAGGTTGCCAAGAAGCGCTTCAGCGGTGGCTTCGGCGTCAACTTCCCGCCGCTGGTGACCGTGCTGCTTCTCGCCGCCACTATCTTCTTCCTTGTCGATGACTGGTTCTCGTTTGAGAACGTGCTCGAGAGTTCATTTGCCGTGCTGGTTGCCCTGCTCACCGTCCTGGGCCTCTTCGGCTCGCGCTTCCACACCGCATTTGAGAATGGCTACAACAAGCTTCTCGCCTTCTACAAGAAATGTGTGCGCTGGTGTGCCAACCACAAGATTACCTCCTTTGCCACCGTGCTGGCTTCTGTTGCTCTGCTCTCGTGGCTGATG